>JBNMJF010000239.1:0-3296 GCA_050873665.1 Helicobacteraceae bacterium | reverse complement strand
CCAAAAAGGCTTTTTAAGGTTGCTTGATATTTGGAAGGCGGTGCAAACAAAAATTATGGATTGCCACGAATTTGACAAGTCAAATTCTCGCAATGACGGCGTGGAAAATGACTTAAACGAATGGAAACTTATCATCGTGGGCGATGGAGTTTTAAAAGGCGAAATCGAATCTAAGATTCGCGCACTCAATTTAGGCGAATCTGTCCTATTAAAGCCATTCACCAAAGACATAGGACGCGAGTATTTAAGCGCGAGTATTTACGCTATGGCTTCGCATTTTGAGGGATTTGGTATGGTTTTGGCGGAGGCGAGTAGCTACGAATTACCCTGCATTGCCTTTGACATAGCCACAGGACCAAGCGATATTATCGAAAATAACAAAAGCGGATTTTTAATCGCTGATAACGATTTGCAAGGCTACGCAGAGAAACTCATCACCCTAATGCGCGATGAATCTATGCGAAAACAATTTGGCAGTGAAGCCAAAAAAATCGTAGAGAAAAGATTTAGCAAGGATTTTGTGCTACAAAAATGGTGCGATTTATTTAAGATTCGCGCTTAAAAACGCCTATCGTTCCACCATAATGCGCATTTTATTCGCGCTCACCACCACATACAGCTCTTTAATGCCATTAAATTTATATCCGCCCTTTGCATTGTAGTCCTCCAAAAAGCGCACACGATACAAATCTTAGCCGTTTAGATTCGGGTATGGCGCGATATTTATGTCGCTAAAGTCGATGGTTTTGCTCTCATCTTTGGCAAACACACGCTTTTTATAGTCCCTAAACTGCGCGATTTTCATACCATCGAATCGCACGAAATCATTATCATAAAAGCTCAAATACAAATCCAAGTCATTATTTATCCACGCATTTCTCCACACAAAAATCCCGTGTAATATCGTGGCTAAGGCATCTTTAGAGACTTCTTTGACTTCGTTTGGATAGGTGATTAAAATCGTTTTTTGGTAGTCAATCATCGATTCATACTTCTTTAGCGTGGTGTTATCGATAGCAATGCAACCTTTGGTATTTTTCTCACGCTCCCCATTTAAGGGCATTCCGTGAATCCAAATGCCAGAACCCGTCTTTTTTTGCAATCTATCATAGAGATTTGGATATGCCGTTACAAATGCGAGTGGTCCATAATATTGGTCAAGATTCTTTAATTTTTCAGTCAAATCATACGCGCCGATTGGCGTAGCTAAATCGCCACGCACGGCTTTGTCATTTTGATTTGAGCCAAAAATCGCAGCTGTTTGATTTAGCAAATTTATTGTATTTCCATCGATTTTATAAAGGGCTAGATTCGCTTTTGATTTGGAAGCGACAAATATAAAATTCATATTTTCAAAATAGCCGAATCGCGTGTCCTTTTTTGCAAGATAATTGCTCCAATAATCTTTATCCAAAAAGTATTTCTCAAGCGTGGATTTGATATTAGAAATCCCGCCTTTGCGGTATTCATCGACTAGATTATAAATCTCATTTGCGCTTGGATTCGCGCTTAACGCACTAAAGAAAATCAATCCAAAAAATACAAGTTTTTTCATCGCACTCCCTTACGAATCTGCATTTGATTTTAAAAAAATGCGAAATTATACTATAAAAATATAGATTTTTAAGTAAAAAATAATCCAAATTATTATAAAATCCGCACTTTTATTTTAAAATTCAAGGATAAGCTAATGCAAGCAATATTTAAGAATGGAGGCAAACAATACAAGGCGCAAGTAGGGGATATTCTGCTACTTGATAGACTAGACCTTGAGCCGAAATCAAGCACTGAAATAAGCGAAGTGTTAGCATTGGTAGAGGGCGAGAAAATCACCATTGGTGCGCCGTTTGTGCCAAATGCTAAGGTAAAGATTGAGATTATCAATCACGGGCGCGGAAAAAAGGTAATCACCTTTAAAAAGCGCAGACGCAAGGATAGCAAGACGAAACGAGGCTTTAGACGCGACTTTACACGCGTTAGAGTCGTGGATATTGTGAAGTAGATTTAAGGCAAAAAAACAAGAAAACAACAAATGAGCGCGGTATCTTTGAGATATTTTTGTGGTTTTACGAGATTGGCGAATGAAGCGCACTTTGTGTGCATTGCTAGTCAAGACAATCGAAGTAATCCGCAAAAATAGCCAAAGAGACACGCTCAACCCAAAACACAAAGGAGATTCAAATGGCACATAAGAAAGGACAAGGTAGCACCCAAAACAACCGCGACTCTGCGGGACGCAGACTTGGCGTTAAGAAATTTGGCTCGGAATTCGTCCGCGCGGGAAATATCATCGTGCGACAGCGAGGCACGAAAATCCACGCAGGGAGCAATGTAGGGCTTGGCAAAGACCACACGATTTTTGCGCTGGTCGATGGCGTTGTGAGCTTTTCACGCAAAGATAAAAACCGCAAAAAAGTCTCCGTTCTGCCACAAAATTAAGGCGCGAATCTAACGCGAAACTCGTGGGATTCGCTGTTGATTCGAGTGCGAATCGCATACAGATTCGTTGCTGATTCAAAGGCGAATCATAATGGCGATTCGCGCGTGAATCGCTTTATTGATTCGCATTCGCGCCTTAAAATTCAAATAGGATTCATCTATGAAAAAATTTGCATTTTTTTTGGCATTATTTTTATCGCTAATAACGCATAGTTTTGCGGAGAGTTATGAGGAGACTTACGCACGATTTGCAGAGGTTGCACGGCTAAGCGAAGCCTTTGATTCCATTATCAACGAGCAATATTTGATGCAAAGTTTGGAGCAACAAGCCACTATTATGGGCGCGGGTTTTAGTAAAAGTATTAAAGCAAAGTTGGTTGGCGCGATTAAAGAGGTTTTTCAAAATGCAAAGCCAGAGTATGACAAATATATTTTTGAGCTTTATAAAAAGCACTATACGCAAGATGATTTGATAGAGCTAATCGCATTTTATTCCACGCCTGTGGGCAAAAAAACGATAAAACTTCAAGATGAACTCACGCTTCAGGGCACATTAGAGAGCGAAAAAATCATAGCCAAATATCGACCGATAATGATAGAAAAAATACGAGAAATACTCGAATCTAGCGAGTGATTCTAGTGTGCTTTGCGCTTTTTGTGTCGTCGTGTGCGTGAAATCTAAAGAGCAAAAATGTTTGTTGATAGCGTAGATATTTTTATTAGCTCAGGCAACGGAGGCGCGGGAGCGGTGAGCTTTCGGCGCGAAAAATTCATCATTCAAGGCGGACCCGATGGCGGAGATGGCGGAAAAGGTGGCGATATAATCTTTGAAGTGGATAGCAACGCCGATACGCTCT
>JBNMJF010000238.1:0-3298 GCA_050873665.1 Helicobacteraceae bacterium | reverse complement strand
GCACAATGCAAGAATCCTTTTGCAACGATTTTTAGGAATGGCTGGTGGCTATGTCGGTTCGACAGGGGACTACTCCACAGGTGCATCTCAAGTGATTATGCCTCATGTTGTAGGAACTTTGGAGGTTTATGACCAACAAACTTCTTGGGAATATGTGCTAAGCGAAACTAAAATTATCGTGCTTTGGGGAACAAATCCACTATCTACACTTCGTGTAGCGTGGGGTATCCCCGATGGCGAAGGAATCGAGTATTTCAAAAAATTGGCAAAAGCAAAAGGCAAACGAATCATTCACATTGACTCTATTTACAATGAGAGTGCAAAACAGCTAAAAGCTGAGTGGATTGCGCCTCGTCCAAATACCGATGTCGCGCTAATGCTAGGAATCGCACACACAATGTATAGCACAGGCAAATACGCTAAAGACTTTGTAAGCGACTATACGGAAGGGTTCGACAAATTTGTAGAATATCTCACAGGCAAAAGCGATGGCGTTGCAAAAGACGCAAAATGGGCTTCACAAATCAGTGGCGTTAGCGAAAAAACTATCAAAAAATTAGCCACAGATTTCTTTAGCAATCGCACAATGCTAATGAGCGGGTGGGGAATGCAACGCGCTCACCACGGAGAGCAACCACATTGGATGCTTGTAACATTAGCAAGTATGATTGGGCAAATCGGGCTACCCGGTGGAGGATTCGGGCTATCTTATCACTATTCTGGTGGCGGTGTAGCAACTGCAAAAGCTGCGATTCCAAGCGGTATGACTGCTAGTGTAACAACAGAGGAAGGCAGAGGCTCTGAATGGCTTGCAACTTCTGCAAAAGTTAATTTCCCTGTGGCACGAATCGCGGACGCATTGCTAAATCCGGGCAAAACAATCGATGATAACGGCAAAAAAATCACATATCCCGATATGGATTTCGTGTATTGGTGCGGTGGCAACCCTATGGTGCATCACCAAGATACAAATACGCTTATCAAGGCATTCCGCAAACCACGCACTTTTGTGGTAAATGAGATTTATTGGACGCCGACTGCGAGAATGGCGGACATTGTCCTACCTGCTACTACGATTTATGAGCGCAATGACATTGCGATGACAGGGGACTACTCGAATCTAAACTTAGTGCCAATGAAACAAGTCGCCGAAAAACAAGGCGAAAGCAGAGATGACTATCAAATTTTCTGCGATTTGGCAAAAGAATTTGATATCCTTGATAAATACAGCGAGGGCAAAAGCGAAATGCAGTGGTTAGAGGAATTTTACAATGTTGCACTAAAACAAGCGCAATCGCAAAATATCCCGCTCCCTGCGTCTTTTGCGGAGTTTTGGAAAGCGAATAAAGTCATCAACTTTGAAGTGCCTTATGAAAACACAGAATTTGTGCGCTTTAAAGACTTTAGAGATGACCCGATTTTAAATCCGCTAGGCACTCCGTCAGGCAAAATTGAGATTTACTCAAGCACTATTGCGAAAATGAAATACGATGATTGCCACGCGCACCCCACTTGGTTTGAACCTGCTGAGTGGCTTTTAGCGAAAAACAAAAGCGCAGAGTTTCATATGATTAGCACTCACCCTGTGGATAGATTGCACTCACAGCTAAATAATACAAGTTTGCGCAAAAAATACGCCGTAAATGGGCGTGAGCCAATCTATATCAACACAAAAGACGCCAAACGCAAAGGCATTAAAAAAGGCGACATTGTGCGCGTATTTAACGCTAGAGGCGAAGTTTTGGCAGGTGCGGTTGTAACAAATGACATTAAAGAAGGTGTCGTGCGATTGCCAGAAGGCGCGTGGTATGACCCCGATAGCAAAGGGCTATGTCGCAATGGCTCTGCGAATGTGCTAACGCTAGACATTCCTACTTCTAAACTTGCAAACGGGAATATTTCCCACACTGCGCTAGTCAATATTGAAAAATATAAAGGCAAAGCACAAGCGGTAGAAGTATTTAAAGCACCGAAATACACAACAAAAGGCGCGTAAAGGTGTTTTTTTTAGATTCACGCTTTAAAAAGCGTGAATCGTATAAATTCCTTATAAAAGTTTTTGCTACTTTTGGCTTTCGCCAAAAGTAGAATCTTACCCTACCATTTATGGAATCCTTTTTGCATTCATTCACACTATGAAATCTTTTAATCTTTTAGTTGAGCAATTAGAGCAAATCCCAAGCATTGGGCGTAAATCCGCGTTGAAAATCGCCTACACACTTGCGATTGAAAACAAAATCCTAGCCCTAAATATCGCACATTGCATTGAGGGCGCGATTCAGCAAGTGAGCGTGTGTGAGATTTGCGGTGGAATGGCGGAGGGAGCGATTTGTGAGATTTGCGATGATAGCGCGAGGCTTTATCATCAAAGCCTTTGCATTGTGCAAAGTCCAAAGGACATTTTGACGCTTGAGGAGCTAAATATTTTTAGCGGTAGCTATTTTGTCGCCCAAAGCGTGAAAGAAGTGGATTTTGACAATCTCCGCGCCAAAATCGCCGAGTATGAAAAAAGCGAAATTATATTCGCGTTTTCGCCTTCACTAGGCACTGAAGCGATGATGCTTTATATCGAGGACAAGCTACAAGGGCTAAATCTCACATTTTCTAAAATCGCGCAAGGAATCCCCACAGGCGTGGGCTTAGACAATATCGATAAACTCTCTTTGCAAAGGGCGATGGATAATCGCGTGAAAATTTAGGCGCGAATCTATCACAAACACAATTTTTTAAAGCGAAGTTATAGCAAAAATAGTATTTTTTTGTTAAAATGCGGATTTTAGATTTCATATCCGTTTTTGTGGAACAAAAAATGCAAGGAAAATAAATGCAGGATATTTTGTTAGAGCAACAAGGATTTTTTTGGCGATTTAGACAGCAGGTGCGCTTATATCTGCCCTATATCATCGTAGGAATCCTACTTAGTTTGCTTTTGTGGCACATTTTTGACTTGCTGATTGGCAATAAAAGCCTAATAGTTTTATTAGAGTTGCAAGAGCAAGAGAGTGCGTTAGAGGACAGCATTAAGTTTTACGAGCGACAAAATGCCTATTTGCAAAAAGAGATTTTTGAGCTTATCGGCGGGTAGCTTTTAAGGATAGAGATTTGAAAAATATTTTATGGATTTTGGTGGCAGTTTGTGGCGTATTTAGCCTAAGTATCGCACGAGACGACCCATTTACGCCTGTTGTCGTGCCAAAGGATTCGATTCGCCCTTATTATGGCGAGACTAGCGTGTTTGACAGCGCACAGATTGAGTTTCCTAGCTCGGCGCGGTTGATAAAAAAGATTGAAGTTACTT
>JBNMJF010000237.1:0-3310 GCA_050873665.1 Helicobacteraceae bacterium | reverse complement strand
CTAAATAATGCCGACTCCAAAGAAATCGAAAAATATAAAGATAGCATAAGCTATGATAGGGAGATTAGCCTAGCGGTGTTTGATGCGTATTTGGCGGGGAAAATGGAGCTAAATTTGGTGGAATTCTCAAATATCTGCAAAAATGCGAAATTTGGAAAAGATGACTATTTGGCGTGTGCTAAGAGTATGAAGCGCAAACATACGCCCAATGAGTGGATGAAACTCTTTGAATATTTGGCGGATAACGATGACAGCGCGGAGGAAGCGTATCTTTTTGTGCTACTTGACTTAGAAATGTTAGCGGAGGCGAAAAATCGCCTAAAAGCGCAACCAAGCTATGAACATCTCAATGTCCGCGCGTATTTGGACTTAAAAACTGCTGGGAAATCCTACCCTACGGAGTTGTTTTTTAATAGCTAAAATGCTTTGGTAATTCGCGTGGAATGGCTGTAATCACGCGATTCGGCGTTAGCGGAATTGAGTAATCCACAAAAAACAAAAAACCGCACGAAGTGCGAATCTTTGCAAAAGTTTTTGCTACTTTTTGCTTTCGCAAAAAGTAGAATCCTCCATAACCACCAAAAAACCTAATCAACCAAGTGAGGTTGTTTTGATTCGCTTTTAGGTTATTGATTCACTATAATTTAGATTTGCTAGATTTGGATACTTCGCTACACTGCGTTTAGCTCAGTATGACGAAAAGGTTTGGATTATTCTGCACGAATCTACGATTCGTATCGCAATGACGCGATGCGCGGATTCGTGCTTCAACTTGCCTAATTAACGCCGTTATTTTCGCTTTGTGCTTTTTGCAATTCTGCTTGGCATTCGGCTAAAAGTGCCTCTCTAGTGGCGATTCTATCCTTATCGCTTTCATCTTTTAGGCGAATCTTAGCCCTTTCGCATTCATCTTTTAGTAGCTCGACTTTACGATTTAACGCCCAGCTAATGTTTTGTGGCGAAAAAGTCGGCGCAGTTTGCGCATCATCGCCATTTGCAACCGAATCAATAATATGGCTACACGCGAAAAAATCGCCGTATTCACAGCCCTTAGCCACCAAATCATCATTGCCTTGAAGCATTCCTAACGCAAAGCAGCCGCTGCCATACTTGCCATCACACGCCTTTTTGAAAAGTGCCACCGCCTTGTCCTCTGTGGCGCGGTAATCATCGGTGGGGAAATTTAAGCGGTTTGCGTAGGTGTAGCCCAAAAGTGCGCAGTTGCGGTAGTCTCCAGCCTCGCAGGTGGAGTGCAGGATTTCCTCGCATTGTGCGCTGGATTCGACGCTCCAGCAGACTTCGCGCATAGCGTCATCAAGCCATTTGGCGGGTGAGATAGAGATAGAGCGCGTATCTTGCGTAGCACAGGCGGTAAAAAGTGTGGCAAAAAGCGCAATGATTGCGGGTAAAAGCGCGAATCGCACGAATTTTTTCATATCAAATCCTTTTAGGCAAAATTGCGGGATTATAGCAAATTTCGGCTTTGGCAAAAGTAGGCTTTGGATAGTTTTAGGCGTTTTTGCCCTGCGAATCGCCGATATTTCGCGCTTTTGAGCGCACGAGCAGAAATAAGATAAACGAAATCCCGCACACAAGCGCGATTGTCAAAAATGCGTCCGCGTAGGTTACTTTGCTACTAAAGTCAAAAAATCTAATGCCAAAAATGCTAAATCCCAAAGCGCAAGTCCTTAAAAATAAAATCAAAGGCGCAATTATAGCGCAAAATTACAATTTCGGCTCAATAATGATAGATTCGGGGCTGATTTTTTCGCCATAGACTTCTTTTAAAGTCGCATTGTAGGCTTCTTTGATAAAGCCCTCACTGCCTAACTTTGCCAAAATCTCATTAAGTTTGTTTAGTAGCTCGACATTGCCCTTTTTCACCGCTGGAGCGATGACATCATCATTGCCCAAGTGCTCTATTCCCACGCCATAGCCGTCATTGCCTTTCGCCCACGCAAAAAGTAGCAAATTATCGTGCGCCAAAGCATCGCCTCTGCCGTCCTTTAGAGCCATAAACGCCTCCGTATTTTGGTCGAATTTTAGCAATTTAATCTCAGGGTGATTCTTGCTAAAATACGCGTCCGCCGTAGTTCCCTTATTTACAATCAGCGTTTTATCCTTCAAATCCTCCACGCTTTTTATTGTGCCACCCTTTGACACCACGCCAAGCGCGACTTTCATATAGGGCAGGGCGAAATCCACTTTTTCCTCGCGCTCAGGCGTTTTGGTAAAGTTCGCAAAGACTATATCCACGCGATTTGAGTTAGGATATTCCACGCGGTTTTGCGCCTCTACAAGCACGAATTCCGCCTTGCTCTCATCGCCCAAAAGTTCCTTTGCCACGCGCTTTGCGATATAGACATCAAAGCCCACGCTTACGCCATTTTCCACATAGCCAAAGGGCGGTTTGTCGCCAAATACGCCGATTATGACTTTGTCTTTTGCTTTGATTTGCTCTAGTGAGTTTGCTTTTTGTTCGCCACACGCGCTAAAAAACGCGCCAAATAATACGCCGATTCCAAATGTGAGTAATATTTTTTTTAACATTTTTTGTCCTTTAATTTTAGATTTTAAAAGCGCAATTTTTTCACAAATAAGTTAATTTTTTGTTAAAAAGTGCTGATTTTTGTTGTGAATCGATTGTGATTCGGCTAAAGTGAGTGATTCGCCTTCGATTCACAAATCGCCAAAGTGGATACTTCGCCTAAAGGCTCAGTATGACGAATCTATGCCCGTCATTGCGAGATTCGGCTACGCCGAATCAAAGCAATCCACGAATCGAAAATAGATTGCCACGCCGAGCCTTTGGCTCGTCTCGCAATGACAGCGTAGGGATTCGTCATATTGAGCGTAGCGAAGTATCCAAATCACACGAATCTAAATCATAAGTGAATCAATGAGCCAAGAGCGAATCAAGCAAATTAGAGTCTATGGGGTTAGTGGGACTCTACTTTTGGCTTTTACTAAAAGTAGAATATTTATCTCTAATAGACTCTTGTTTATACCTACAATTTCTTACGCACAGCGTCCGCTATGTCATTTATTACTCTATTGCGCTCTCGTCTTTCTTTTTCGGCTATTTCTCTAGCTATTTTATCTTGTTCCATTTCTATCTCAAAGTCTTTTATATCTTGCGGTATTGTGAGAGTATAAAAAAGCTCCAATATTAAAAGACAAGGTATAGAGATTATAATTAAAACAAGTATAGCGATTAAAAGAATCCATTTTGCAATTAACAAAGCATTTATAAATTCAAATTGATATATCAATAATGTTAATAAAATCAAAATACTTATTGTTATATATG
>JBNMJF010000236.1:0-3314 GCA_050873665.1 Helicobacteraceae bacterium | reverse complement strand
CCCACCCCCTCCCTCAAAGAAAACGCGCGTGGGCAAAAAGGAGAATTTAATACGGATTTATCCGCTGAATCGTGTAAGGAAATAGATTTTAGCAAATTGCAAACTAGCGAATTACAAATTTATGATTTAGGTATGATTCCCACACCCTGCGCCTATTTTAGTCTATATATGGACAACGGCGTGGATTCAAGCATTATGATTACAGGCTCACATAATCCGCCACAATATAATGGTTTTAAGATTACCATTCTAAAAAAGCCATTTTATGGCGATGATATTCACAAATTGGGCGAAAAAATTACGCAAAATATGGGCGATTCGCACGATTCAAACGCCGAATCCACCGAATCCACCGCCCCAAATCCGCGAATCCAAAAGCTAAATGCACTTCAAAGTTATGTGGATTTTCTAACTTCGCATTTTAAAAATCTTAAAAATTTTCCGCATAAAGTCGCCTTTGATTGTGGCAATGGCGTAGCGGGAATCGCCCTAAAATCCGTGCTTTCAAACCTAAATATTCCGCATTTGCCACTATTTTTTGAGCCAAATGGCGACTTTCCTAATCATCACCCAGACCCTAGCGAAGACAAAAATCTGATAGATTTGCGCAATGCAATGAAAGAAAATGACATAAAAATCGGCATCGCATTTGACGGAGACGCCGATAGAATCGGGCTTTTAACGCAAAATTATCACTTTAAAGGCGATGAACTCGCCATTTTATTTGCCAAACAAATCGCAAAAGATGGCACAAAGCCCGTAGTCATCGGCGAAGTGAAGTGTAGCGTGGTAATGTATAGTGAGATAAATAAGATTGGTAGCGCGATAATGTATAAGACGGGGCATAGCAATCTAAAGGTAAAGCTAAGCGAGACAAACGCCCACCTTGCGGCAGAAATGAGCGGACATATATTTTTTAACGATAGATATTTTGGCTATGATGACGCGATTTATGCGAGTTTTAGGGCGTTAGAGCTATTTTTGGATTCAAGTGTAGAGGGCGTAGAAAATGCCATAAAATCCCTACCGCAAATGTTTTCCACAAGTGAGGAAAAAATCGACTCGGCAGAGGATAAAAAATTTGAGATTATCAAAAAACTTGCAAAAAAGCTAAACGAGATTCGCCAAAATCAAAATGTGAGCGATTCGCAAAGGAAGGCGCAAAATACGCAAGATTCGCAAAATGCCACCCAAGATTTCCCTAAAATTACGGATATTATTGAGATTGACGGGATTCGCGTGGTGTTTGAAAACGGCTGGGGCTTAATCCGCGCGAGTAACACAACGCCCGTGCTTGTAACACGATTTGAGGCGATAAATCGCGAGTGCGCCGAGCTTTACAAGCGACAAATGCTTTTATTGCTAAGTGAGTGCGAAAAGGATTTGCGATGAGCGAAACTATCACGCTAAAAAATCCGCTTGATATGCACATTCATTTGCGCGAGGGCGATATTTTAAGGGCTGTTGCGCCACAAAGTGCGAGTATTTTTAGTGCCGCCCTTGCGATGCCAAATCTTAAAAAGCCCATTACGACAACAAAAATGGCTTTGGATTATAAAGATGAAATTTTAAATGCTACCAAAAATACAAATTTTTTGCCGATTATGAGCCTATATTTGACGCCAAATCTAACAAAAGATGAGCTAATTTTAGCTAAACAAAATAACATAAAGATTTTAAAGCTCTACCCCAAAGGCGCGACTACGGGCAGTGAAAATGGCGTAGATAATATTTTGGATAAAAAGACACTTGAAATCTTTGAAATCGCGCAGGATTTAGGCTTTATTTTATCCATACACGGAGAGAGTAATGGCTTTTGTATGGAGAGGGAATTTGAATTTGGTGAGATTTTCGCCAAAATTGCAAGAAATTTTCCACACCTTACAATCATAATGGAGCATTTGAGCGATAGTCGCTCTATCGCGCTTTTGGAGCGTTATAGCAACCTTTTTGCCACGCTCACGCTTCATCATATTAGTTTGGATTTGGATTGTGTCGCGGGTGGCGCGTTAAATCCACATTATTTTTGTAAGCCCATTTTAAAAACGCCAAAGGATAGGGAGGCGTTGCTAAATTTAGCCCTTAGCGCACACCCAAAGGTTAGCTTTGGGAGCGATTCCGCGCCACATTTGGAGAGTGCCAAGCTAAAAGGCGCGGCGGGGATTTTCTCTGCGCCGATTTTACTACCCAAATTATGCGAGATTTTTGAAGCACACAATGCGCTAGAAAATTTGCAAAAATTTATTAGCGACAATGCCTGTAAAATCTATAACTTAGATTCGGCACAAATCCCGCAAAAAGAGATAATTTTAGAGCGAATCACACATACTTTTCCAAGCGAGATTCAAGTTCAAAGCGAATCCATAAAAATCCTATTTGGTGGCGAAAACACAAAGTGGAAAATAAAAGAAAATTGAAAGATTTTTCGCGCTGAATTCACGCTGAATCTGAATCGAATCTAAAGCCAAATTTGCACCGAATCTAAGCCGAATCTACGCAAAATCTAACGCCGAATCTAAATCCAAAATCCACATAAATCCACACAAAAATAAATATTTTAATGATTTTTAGGCTAAAATCTACACCTTAAATTCAAACCAAAAAGGGGGCAGTTATGATTGCAGGGATTGGCGTAGCGGTGGTTTTGGTGCTACTTGGCATTTATGTCGCAAGTGTTTATAATAGGCTTGTCGCGCTTTTTAACCGCGCACAGAACGCATTTGCGCAAATTGATGTGCAACTAAAACGGCGATATGATTTGATACCAAACCTAATCGAAGTGGCGAAAAAATATATGCAGCACGAGAAAGAGACGCTTTTAGGCGTAACAAATGCGCGTAATGCGGCGCGAAGCGCACTTGAATACGCCACGCAAAATGCGGATATGAAAAATATCGCCAAGCTAAACAGCGCGGAATCGGGGCTAATGAACGCGCTAAAAGGGCTAAATATCCAAATGGAGGCTTACCCCGAGCTAAAGGCGAATGAAAATATGATTCGCCTAAATGAGGAGTTGGCTACCACAGAGAATAAAATCGCCTTTGCTAGGCAGAGCTACAACGACAGCGCGATGAATTTCAATGTCTTTAAGCAGACTTTTCCGTGCAATGTCATCACGGGAATGTTTCCCAAATACCGCGATGATATGGGATTGCTAGAGTTTAGCGAAAGTAGAGAAACGCTAGAAAAAGCACCGCAAGTTAAGTTTTAAATTGCGTGAGTGTCTTTTGCGTGGATACAATTTGTTCTGTGGTATGCTTTTTACGCGCCGTTTTCACACAAAACTGCGCTCAATGGACACCCAAGTCCTATTT
>JBNMJF010000235.1:0-3321 GCA_050873665.1 Helicobacteraceae bacterium | reverse complement strand
GTTTAATCTAACAGGTTGTGTTCATAAAGTGATGATTTTTTGTGAAAATCGCGTGTTTAAAAGCGAAGACATTGGGCGACACAACGCGCTTGATAAGGCAATCGGCAAGGCGATTATGGCGGAAGTGGATTTAAGTGGCGCGGTGCTAATTGTAAGCGGACGGCTATCAATGGAAATGGTGATAAAATGCGCGATGAGTGGCATTCCGCTTGTCATCTCACGCGCCGCAACCACCGCACTTGGAATAAAATCCGCCCTAAAGCTAGGAATCACGCTGGTGGGCTTTGCTAGAAATGGAAAGCTAAATATTTATACGCATAAAGCGCGAATTTTATAGGCGCGAGTGTGTTTTTTTGATTTTAGTGTGAATTTTGTTTTTTTGGATTGCTTTGGCGAATCTGCGATTCGCCTCGCAAAGACGGCGTGAGTGTGGATTCGCCTACTATTTTCGTCATTGCGAGACTTGCCGTTAGGCAAGTCGTGGCAATCTATTTCTAATATTTATATTCCAAACTTAAGAAAAATCTGCGTCCGGGCATATATTCACCCGCATTTAGATAGTAGTTGTAATCAAAGAGATTATACGCGCCTAGTGAGACTTGCAGTCCATCGATTACGCGGATATTTGCCTTTAAGTCCATTAGGAAAATCTCATTGCTTTTTGTATATGCGCCTGTATTGGTGGAGCGACTCCATTGTGGGCTTTGGTAGGTGAGATTGGCAAGTATATCCACTTTAGAGTGCGGATAGATTCCTAGCAACACATTTGCGATATGCTCGGGGTAGTTTAGGATACGATTTGCTTTTACGCTATCGGCTTTGCCTGTGGTGTTTTTCTGCACATAAGTGTAGTTTGCGCCAAGCGTGATTCTATCCTCCCAAAATCCTTGATTAAATCCCACTTCCACGCCGTAGCTATATCCTTCCCTTGCGTTTTCGTATTTAGAACATTTTGTGCCGTTAGGGCAGGAGTTTGTAGGGTCATCTGCCACCACAAACATATTTGTTAAGTCATTGTAAAATACCGCGACTTCAGCTTTGGAAGTGCCTAGTGCGGTTTGGTAGTCTAGCGTTGTGCCGACTTCGACATTTATGGCAGATTCGGGCTGTAAGTTATTGTTTGGCGTTAGGAATCCACTCCCTGCCGAGTAGCGATTACGCAAAGAAGGCAGTGCGTCTTTGTAGCCAAAGGTAAGCCAAGAGGTTACATTTTCATTCCAATCGCCAAATACGATTGCTTGAGCTGTGCCACCTTGTAAGTGAGCTTTTGCGTAGTTGCTAGTGGATACGCCTGTGTAGGTTGAATTTGGGCGTCCATTTGGCATTAGCGATTTGGCGCGTCCATAAATCATATCATTTCTATCATAGCTACCGCTTAGCATTAAGCGAAACGAATCATTAAATTTATGCGCATATTCCACAAAAAGACTAGTGCTAATATCACGCAAAGTGTCGCCGTATTTGTAATTATACGGCGTTCCCGTGCTATTTGCGAATCGCAATTTGTCCTCGATATGATTGTCATTTTGGATATTTACGCCAAATTTTAGATTATTATGTTCCGTAAAGTCATATTGAAAGGTTAGGATACCGCCCACGCTGTGGTCATCATAAGCACTATCATCGATTTGTCGCCAATTTTCTAAGGAGTTATCAAACCACCGATAAAAAAGGCGCGTATTGATGCTAAATGCGTCCGTAATTTGCGAACGCCCTAGCAAGTATAAAGTCAGCGTATTATATCGCCCCCAAGTCCAAAGGCTACTATCGGCGTCCGTGTCTGCGCCCATACCACCTGCCTTACGATTCGTATAGATGAGATTTAGGCTGTATTCGTGGTTTTCATTTGGCTCGAATCCCACTTTAAAGCGCAAAGTGTGGTTTTTTAGATAGCTATTGCGCTTTTCTAAATTTGTCTGATAGCCACTAGGCGTGTATTTGTAAGATAGTGGGAACGAATCTCTATGCGTGTAGCCGTAACTCGCCTGTGTGTAAAATGTGCCCAAATTTGAGCCTACGCTAACGCCGACTTGATGCTCGTTATTAGAGATGAACATAGCGCACACTCGCTTCCACACCCTATCCATCGGCTTTGAAGTGATGATATTTACCGCGCCACCCAAAGTATTCATACCATATTGTGGCGAAGCGTAGCCTTTGGAGATGGAGATTTCGCTTAAGCCGTAAGTGTCAAAAATGCCGTAGTCCGTGTATCTATCATAGATTGAATGCGTGGGAATCCCATCGATAAAAATCCCCGCTCTATCGCCACCATAGCCACGAATGCTTATGTCTGTCCCTGCTTTGGTGCCGTTTGGTGCGCCGTAATATACGCCCGGTGTGAGGCGCAAAGCCTCTGCGACATTGCTTGATGCTGTATTTTCAAAGTCTTGGGCTGTGATTTGCGTGGTAGATGAGTTTGCGTCTATTTCGCTTTTTACCACGCGCTCGATTCGCCCTAAGTCATAGGCGTGGGCGAGTTTGGGTGTGATTGAAACTGCGCTTGAATCTGGTGAATCTGTGTTTTGATTCGCGTTTGGATTCGTGGCGCTGTCATTTTGTGCCAAAATTATATGTTTGTGGATATTTTGGGTTGAATCTTTGCTAAGATTTTGGCTCAAATCTTTTGAATCGTTGTTTTGATTCGTAGTCAAATCTCTTGAATCTATCGCTTTTATGCTTAAATCGCCTAAATCTTTGGCGGTGGATTCACTAGCTAATATGTTCTGCCCCCCCCCTATACACGCTAACGCCAATGCCAACGCAAGGCTAACTCTATTCGCTCTGCTACTTACTTTGCTATTTTTCATCGTTGCCTTCTTTTTGGTAAATTTTCTATTTCAAAATAGCAACGCGCATTGTAGCATAAATATATAAAAATATATATAAATCGTTAATATTTTCTTAAAATATTTTGTGTGGATTAGAATCTAAGGGGATAATGGGGAGATTCTTCGTTTTGCAAAAGCAAAACGAAGCAAAAACTTTTGATTTGTTGCGCTACGCGCTGACTTATTTTTATTTTGGATTGCTTTGATTTAGCTAACGCCAAATCTCGCAATGACGGGGTGGGATAGATTTCGTCATTACTTAAGCGAAACGCAGTGTAGCGAAGTATTCACTTTGGCGATTCGTGAATCAAAAGTGATTCACTCACTTTAGATGAATCTATATAATTATTCTTTGATTCACTTTTGAGACATTGCGCTTTTATTTTTTTTAGATTCGCGTGATTTGGATTCTTCGGCGACTTTGTCGCCTCAGAATGACGGGGCGGGGCGTAGATTCGCACTTCGTGCGGATTTTATTTTTTTGGATTGC
>JBNMJF010000234.1:0-3338 GCA_050873665.1 Helicobacteraceae bacterium | reverse complement strand
TTTAGTTTTGGCGCAAGGACGGGATTATTCGCGTTGCCACCTTTATCCACAAAAAGCGCGGGTAAATCGCCTTTATGTCCTTTATCGTCCCAAGGAAGCGAATGATTCGTTGTTTTTTCTGGGTCCCAATGTCCTCCCGCTTTCATTCCTAAGCCTTTGTCAGTCGCGCCACAATCGGCATTTTCGTGGATATGAAATCCGTGAATCCCAGCCTCTAGCCCTTTTAGATTCGGAAAAAACGCCACACCATAAGGCGTCTGCACGGCTACAACCTCACCTGCGTCTTTATTCGCCTTTTTGTCTAGGATTTGCATTTTGATTACCAAATGCTCTTTTGCAGATTTTGGGTCAAAATTCTCCGTATTTGTCGCTGAAAGCGCACTCACAGCAAAGCTCACAGCGACACTTGCCACCATAGAAGTCCAAAGTATTTTTTTCATTTTATCTCCTTTAAGTTTTAATTTATGAAAATGAAATGTTATAGAAAAATTATTAAGAAATAAAGGATTTGTAAAAATTTTTGGCGAATCTATGATTCGCCCTCGCAATGACGAATCCTTTTGGGATTCAAGCGACTTGCGCGGAAGTAGCTTTAGACAAGTTAGTGCAGGTTTCATAAATCTGCAATTCTAGTATCTTTCGTAAGATTCGTGGGTTGCGCCGAAAAATTCGCGCGAGATAAGACTTGAGTGTCTATTGAGCGCGGATTTTTCAAGCTCCCGCGAAGATTGCGCGAGAGACGAATTGCACACACTACATTCTCTCGTGGAATGTGCGGGAAATCACATCTAACTGCTGTTCGCACGTTAGCTTTATAAAATTCACCGCATAGCCACTCACGCGGATTGTGAGCTGTGGGTATTTCTCGGGGTTTTCCATAGCGTCTTTTAGCATTTCGCGTTGCAACACATTGACATTTAGGTGGAATCCCTCATCGGCGAAATATCCGTCCATTAGTTGCACCAAATTGCTCTTTTGTGTCGCGCTGTCGCCACCAAGTGCGCTAGGCACGATGGAGAATGTATTTGAAATGCCGTCTTTTGAGTATTGGAATGGGATTTTTGCCACCGAGCAGAAACTCGCCACGCACCCGCTTGTGTCGCGCCCGTGCATTGGATTCGCGCCCGGAGCGAATGGCTCACCAGCTTTGCGTCCATCTGGCGTAGAGCCTGTTTTCTTGCCATAGACGACATTTGAAGTAATCGTTAGCACACTCATCGTAGGCACGGATTCGCGGTAGGTGTCGTGGAGTGCTAGGCGTTGCGAAAAGCCTTTGACAAGCCCCACGGCGATTTCATCTACGCGTTCATCGTTGTTGCCGTATTTGGGATAGTCGCCTTTGATTTCAAAATCCACAATTAGCCCAGATTCGTTGCGAATGGGCTTAACTTTGGCGTATTTTATGGCAGATAGCGAATCAGTGATTACGCTAAGTCCTGCGATTCCCCCTGCCATTGTGCGCATCACTTTTTCATCGTGCAAAGCCATTTGAATGCGCTCGTAGCAGTATTTATCGTGCATATAGTGAATCACATTTAGCGTGTTGATATAAAGTCTCGCAAGCCAATCAAGCACAATGTCTAGCTTTTCTTTCACCTCATCATAATCCAAATATTCGCCCTCCACAGCGGCGATACTTGGTCCAACTTGCAATCCGCTATTTTCATCTTTACCCTCATTTATTGCGTAAAGCAGGGCTTTTGCGAGATTGCACCTCGCCCCAAAGAATTGCATTTGTTTGCCTACTCTCATCGGGCTTACGCAACACGCAATGGCGTAGTCATCGCCGAATTCCTCTAGCATAATCTCATCGCTTTCATATTGAATCGATGAAGTTTTAATACTAACCTCCGCGCAGAATTTCTTAAACGGCTCAGGCAGTCGCGTATTCCACAAAATCGTCATATTTGGCTCAGGCGCGGGTCCCAAGTTGTAAAGCGTGTGCAAAAAGCGATAGCTCATTTTGGTTACCAAATGTCGCCCATCAAGGCACATTCCGCCAATGCACTCCGTAACCCAAGTAGGGTCGCCACTAAAAAGCTCATCATATTCGGGTGTGCGGAGAAAGCGAATCATTCGCAGTTTCATCACAAAATGGTCTATCATCTCTTGAATCTGCGATTCGCTGTATTTGCCCTCGCGTAAGTCGCGCTCTGCGTAAATATCTAGGAAAGTTGAGATTCGCCCGATGCTCATCGCCGCGCCATTTTGCTCTTTTGTCGCCGCAAGATAGGCGAAATAAAGCCACTGAATCGCCTCTTTTATGTCCTTTGCGGGAGCGGAAATATCATAGCCATAAGATTGCGCCATAGTTTTTAGCTCATTTAGGGCTTTGATTTGCTCACTTAGCTCCTCTCTAGCGCGAATCGTATGCGAATCCATCACATCTGGAATCATCGCTTTTTTTGCTTTTGTCTTCATCTCAATGAGTTTATCCACGCCATAAAGTGCCACTCGGCGATAGTCGCCTATGATTCGCCCACGCCCATAAGCATCTGGCAATCCTGTGATGATTCCCACTTTTCGCGCCAAAAGCATTTCATCAGTGTATGCGTCAAAAACGCCGTCATTGTGCGTCTTGCGGTATTTAAAGACATTTGCCACTTGCGGGTCTTCTTTTTTATTATAGGCTTTTAGCGAAGTTAGCACCATTCGATAGCCACCAAATGGCATTATGGAGCGTTTTAGTGGCTCATCGGTTTGTAGTCCCACGATAACCTCCAAATCCTTATCGATATATCCCGCCTTATGCGCGGTAATGGTGGAAATAATGTCCGTGCTGACATCATAGACGCCACCGCGCTCACGCTCGATTTTCATCAAATCGCACACTTTTTGCCATAGCTTTTTTGTCGCGCTTGTCGGCTCAGCCAAAAAGCTATCATCGCCGTTGTAAGGCGTGTAATTTTTCACTATAAAATCGCGGACATTGATTTCATCACTCCATAATCCGTCCTCAAATGCGCTATCTACGATGATTTTGCTATTATTTTCTACATTGCTCATAATTGCTCCTTTTGTTAAGATAATATTATTGTAAAAAATTTCGTATTTAAGATTGCTTAGATTCGGCTTAAAAGAGTGAGATTTTACGAATCTTTTTCAAAAATTTTGTATTTTCTTAAATTTAGCTTAAAGCAGCAAAAATTTTATGCAGATTCGCACAAAAATAGTGAAATTTTATTGACTTTTAAGGTTTTGTGTGAATTTAAAAATGTTTGTTTTGCCACGAATTTGCTTTCGCAAATTCTCGCAATGACGAAAGAGTGGGCGAATCCACGCCCCTACTCGTCATACTGAGCGAAATGCAGTGTAGCGAAGTATCCAAATCACGCGAA
>JBNMJF010000233.1:0-3341 GCA_050873665.1 Helicobacteraceae bacterium | reverse complement strand
ATCATAAGTAGGGTAAATGCAAAGCAAAAGAACGCGAATCTTGTGTATTATAATCCTGATACAAAGATTTTTTTGTATTCAAGCGGTGGGCGCGTTATACAATATACCAAAACGGCAAATGCTAGTTTAAGAGTCGCTACGCTAATCCCATTTGATTCGCTATTAAAGACAAATGTCGAAGTGCCACGAACCACTGAGGAAGAAGATGTTGATGATTTTGTCATCGATACGGCGTATAAACAGCTAAATATCGCGCAAGATGCGGATTATCAAGTGTCATTTTATCGCGTTGATGCGAATTTCGATGCGGATAATTGGAACTATGATGTCTATGCGATAGAGACTAGAAATTTGGATTATATGTATCACGATTTGGTAGATAGGACGGGATTTATCGATGTTGTAACAACGACAGCATTTTTGCCCCTTGCGCTTTATAAAAAAGCTAGATTAGATGTCATTGATAATCATATTTTTGCATATATTGGAGAGGAAAATAGCGTTTTTGCATTTTATAGCAAGGGCGAACCTGTTTATATAAAATCATTAAATGCTAATTTGTATCGATTGCGCTTGGAGTTCAATCAAGAGACTTCGCTAGAATTAAGTCCGCAAGAATTTGAAGCATTTATTTCAGGCAAAGCATCGGAAGCTGCCGAGCATAAATCATCAGTAGATGCGGTGATAGAAAAAATCGGCGCGGAGATTGAGGAAAATATCTTATACATTAAGCGCGTTTATCCGGATTTAGACCCTACTACGCTTTATTTTGGAATGAATTGCGAATATAATGACGACTTTTTGCCGACATTTAGGGATACTTTTTTGATGGATACGCGCCCATTTACGCAACTATCATTTGTAGAAACTACGCGAGGCGACCACGCGATAGCCGACATTGCAATGCACTATATGGATTTGTATGTCAGCAATATGAATATAAAATTGCCAAACTTCTCTTATGTAAAGCGTCCAAAACCGCTAAATCAAAGAGAATCTGGGCAATTTGTGATGATTGCAAGTGCTTGTTTGATTTTGAGCTTGGTAAATCCGCTTTACAATATCATAATGAGCGGATTTTTTAACTTCCGCGCAGGAATGTTGCAAAGCGATTACGATAGCGTGGTATTTCCCAAAGCTGAGGAATATCGCAACAAAGAAAAAACTATGAAAACGCAAATCGAAGGTTTGCAAACCACACAGACGAATCTAAACCAAACCATAACGAATCTGCGTGGCAATATGAGCGATATTCACACTTGGCAAGTGGGCTATATCCAAAAATCCAAAGTTGTAGATGATATTTTGCGTGTGGCAAAAAATAGCGATGTGAGCGTTGTAAAATACACTTCTATCGCAAATAACAATCAGCAACTAATCGTAGAATTGCACCTTTTTGCTAGAAATCAGCAAGATATTACGGATTTTATTAAGAATCTAAATAGTCAAAAAACTTATAAATCCGTAACGACTGAAAAAATCGAAAAATTTGGCGTGGATATTTTGACAACTTCACCGCAAACAATGGCAAATGCGGCAAAGTCAAATACGCCAAATGCGACAGGTTCTACAACTATGGTGGATAAAAATGTCGTAAATGCGATGAGCGCGAAATATGACTTTGTTACGAATCCGGATTTGGAAAATCGCGTGGGCGGTTATCTAAACTCCATAGTTAAGGTGGTGGTGAGATGAATCAAATACAAGAACAATTTTATCAACAATTAGACAAGCTAGATAGCGTCCTAATTGAAAAAAGTCCAAATGAACGCGCTATACTTGGTTTTCTTGTGGGAGTTGGCATTATTGCGCTAATGTATTTTGGCGTGTATGACTTGATTTCAGGGTATAAGGCAGAATATCAAGGAATGCATAGCGAAATAAATGACAAGATAGCCAAAGAGCGCGATTATATTAGCTCGATGGATAATGGCGGATTTTTGTCATTGGAGCAACAAATCAGCAATCTAAATGAGGGCATTTCGCAATCGCAAGAAACTATAAAGCATCTAAATGGCTTACTAAACGATGTCTTTGATAATAGCAAGGATTGGTTTTTGACATTTGATGAGGCGAGTAAAAAGGCACTAGATTTGGGGCTAGTCGTAAATGGCACAGATATAGAGTTAGGCGAAGCGAAAAGTTTGGGCGGTATGAAGCATTCTACTTTTATTTTATTTGGCTCAGGCAAATACAACAAAATCTTAGAATATATCGATTGGTTGGAGACTTTTGGGCAATTTGTCTCGCTAGATAGCATTATCATTGAAAGTAGGGACAATCGCCTAACTTTTAGCATACTAATTCGCAATTTTAGAGGAGGTGTGTAATGAGGCTAATTTTTGCAACAATAGCGACACTTGCGGTAATCGCTGTGGGTGTGCTATTTGCAACAACGCTTGAGGATAAAGCTAGACAACCGCAAGGTGCTAGTGTGAATCCTGTAAGCGTGAATCCTGCGCAAAGTGTGGCAAATCCGTCCGCGAATCTGCCCACGAATCAAGCGCAAGGCACGGCGCAATCCGTGAATCCAAATAGCATAAATCCAAACGCGAATCCGCAAGGTGTCGCAAATCCACCCGCGAATCAAAACGCAAATCCGCAAGGCGTGGTGGGCAATCCTATATTAGAGGGATTGAATCTCCCCCAAGAGCAAGGCATATCGCCTACTCAACAGGAAAAACCACGCCCAAGCGACCCAGATGAGCGACTAAAAGAGGACATTGTGAATTTTGAGCGAGAAAAATATTTTCCCAATGCGAACAATGTCGATGACCCTTTTATCTATGTCTATGAGCAATCAGAGGACGAAGTGGCACAAATTAGCAAGTTGGAACAAGCCGTGCTTACTTTAAAAAGCATTATGATTGCTCCCGATTCAAAAAGTCATAGAATCAAGCGATATAAAGCACACATTAACAATCAATGGGTTGAGGAGTGCAAGGTGAAAGGTAAAGAGTGCGACATAGTCGAAGGCTGGGAAGTTATAAAGATTACAAAGAGGGGCGTGAAACTCCGCGTTACGCGCTACAATTTGAATCGCGAATTGGAACTTGCCAGCGGTAAAGTTTCGATTAAAAATAAAAAAGAAACCAATCACAAGTAGGTGTTAAGATGAAAAAGTTTGTTGTTATATTAGTGTTAAGTGTGTGTTTAGGTTCATTGCAGGCAAATAATCTATGCGAGGACAAGGCATTTACCATATCTGCCTCTAGCTTAGATGGGACTTCTGTGGGTGAGCTTTTGGAGCAGTTGAGCTTTGAGTGCGGTTATAGTATGCTTATCCGCGATAAAGCAGCGAAAAATAGACTTAGTGGTGCTATTGCTTCTGTGAATATCGT
>JBNMJF010000232.1:0-3343 GCA_050873665.1 Helicobacteraceae bacterium | reverse complement strand
TCGGCGCGACAATCTGCCCGGGTGTGAGTATCGGGGAAAACTCCATAATCGCCGCAGGTGCAGTCGTAACCAAAAATGTCCCGCCAAATGTCATCGTAGGCGGAAATCCCGCAAAAGTGATAAAAACGCTTGAAAACTATGAAAAACCAACACAAAAACCAAAGGAGGTGTAAGATGAATATTTTAGTGGCGTATTTTAGCGCAAGTGGTATCACAAAAGAAGTGGCGGAAACTATCGCAAAGGTGGCGAGTGAGTTTGTTAGCGATAGTGGAGAATCTGGCGAATCTGGAAAAGTGGAGCTTTTTGAAATCGCACCAAAAGTGCCTTACAGCAAGGCGGACTTGGACTGGACAAATGAGCAAAGTCGCACCACAATCGAGTGCAAGGACAAAGCCTCACGCCCCGAGCTAGCCAAAACTATCGACATAGCACCTTATAGCGTGATAATCATAGGATTCCCCGTGTGGTGGTATAACGCGCCACATATCATCTTTAGCTTTTTAGAAAGCGCGGATTTTAGTGGCAAGGTTATCGTGCCATTTTGCACGAGCGGTGGGAGCGGTATCGACCCTGCACCGCGCGAAATGCAAAAGCTCGCCCCAAACGCGATAGTCAAAGGTGGGCAGAAATTTAACTTTGGCACAAGCAAAGCAAGTATCAAAAAATGGCTTGATAGCTTGAATCTAGCGTAGTGATTGCGTGTAAGCAAAATTTTTCACAAAATTTTGTGATTTACCCTTGACAGATAGTAGCTATCATCTTTTATAATTTCATTTTTAATTTTAAATTTTAAAGGAGTAAAAATGAAAAATAAGATTTGGCGTGAATCGCAC
Organism: Helicobacteraceae bacterium; assembly: GCA_050873665.1. Taxonomy (GTDB): domain Bacteria; phylum Campylobacterota; class Campylobacteria; order Campylobacterales; family Helicobacteraceae; genus NHYM01. The sequence continues at coordinate 2,509 of JBNMJF010000232.1, read as the reverse complement.
GGCAGACAGCGCGATTCGATGGATTTGGCACACGATAAAAACATAAGCGATTTAAAACGGCGAGAATTTATCGCCGATTCGGCGAAATTGGCGGGAATCACGGCGTTAGCTACTGCATTTCCACTAATGGCAAAAGATTCAAAAAATCCACAAAATAAAGGAGATTCAATGTCAAAACAGCAAGTTTGGTATATCACAGGTGCGAGTGGTGGGCTTGGCTTTGCCCTAGCAAAATACTTGCTTTCAAAAGGTGATAAAGTCGCGCTCACTTCGCGTAAAAAAGGCAATTTGGAGGCGAAATTTGGTGAGCTAGCAAAGAGTGAGAATTTCCTCTCTTTAGTGCTTACATTTGATAAAAATATCGACAAGCAAGTCGCACAAAATATCGCTGAAATCAAGCGCAAATTTGGGCGAATTGATAATGTCGTAAATAACGCAGGATACGGGCTTGGTGGCTTTGTAGAGGAAGTGAGCGAAAAGCAGCTAAGAGAGCAGTTTGAAGTCAATGTTTTTGCACCCTTTTTAGTGGCGCAAAACGCGCTAAAGATTATGCGCCCACAGGCAAAGAGCGAGGGCGGAAGTGCGCAGAATATAAAAGCGCGGATTTATAATCTTAGCTCGATTGCTGGATTTCGCGTGCCAAATGGCTCTACGCCATATAGTATGAGCAAATTTGCGCTTTCCGCGCTAAGCGAGGGGTTAATGCTTGATTTAGCCGACTTTGGCATAGCGGTGGTAAATGTGATGCCTGCGGGCTTTCGCACGGAGTTTTTGGGCACGAGCTATAGATTCGGCGATGGCAAAATCGCTGATTATGATGAAAAACGACAAGCGCGAATCGACAATGCAAAAGCCTACAACGGCAAGCAAGCGGGCAACCCTGAAGCATTTGCCAAAGTGATTTATGAAACTTCGCGTATGCCAAAGCCACCATTTAGCCTTTTTATGGGTGATAGCGCGTATAAAAGTGCGCGAAATAAAATCGCGTGGGTGCAAGAGGATATAAAAGCCACTGAAAAATACGCTGGAGCTGCGGTGGATTTCGCAGATTCGGCAGGAAGCGCGTTTGATAAGCGATAAAAATTTATCTTAGATTCAAAGGAGAAAAAATGTTTAAAATTTTATGTAAATTTTGCCTTGTGGCAGTGGTTATGGCGGTGTGTGCCTACGCGGATACAGGCGAAGGGCGACTTTTCCCAAAGAGCGATAAAATCACGCTCCAAAAAGTCAGCTTTAAAAATCAATACGATATGAAGGTGGTAGGTAATCTTTTTATACCTAAAAATCTTGATAAAAGCAAAGCCCACCCCGCTATAATCGTAGGACACCCTATGGGCGCAGTGAAAGAGCAAAGCGCGAGTTTATATGCTTTTAAAATGGCGGAGGCTGGATTCGTGGCTTTGGCGATTGATTTGTCCTTTTGGGGAGCGAGTGATGGGACGCCCAAAAATAGCGTTTTGCCCGATATGTATGTGGAAGATTTTAGCGCGGCAGTGGATTATCTAGGCACTCGCAAATTTGTGGATAGAGAGCGAATCGGCGTTATTGGCGTTTGTGGCAGTGGTAGCTTTGCCATAGCAGCGGCGAAAATCGACCCGCGCATTAAAGCAATCGCCACCATAAGTATGTATGATATGGGACAGGCTTACCGCAACGGCTTAAATAAAAGCATAAATTTAGAGCAACGAAAAGCGATGATTGCAAAGTCTGCTTCAAAGCGATTCGCCGAGTTTGAGGGCGCAAAAAGGGAGCTTACGGGCGGGACAACGCACGAAATCACCGATGATACCGATGAGATTCAACGCGAATTTTACTCATATTATCGCACGAATCGTGGCGAATTCACGCCCAAAGGTGCTACCAAAATGACTACAACGCACCCTACTTTAAGCTCTGTAAGCAAATTTGCGAACTTTTATCCATTTAATGATTTAGAGCTGATTGCTCCGCGCCCTTTGCTTTTCATTAGTGGCGATAAGGCGCATTCAAGGGAATTTAGCGAGGACGCTTACAAAAAAGCAAGCGAGCCAAAAGAACTATTTTGGGTAAAAGGTGCTTCGCATACTGATTTGTATGATAAGGCGGATTTGGTAAAGGATAAGCTAATAGGCTTTTTTGGGGCGAATCTAAAATAAGGAGCGAATATGAAAAAAGAGATTATGGGCGAATCGCGGGGAATAAAGCGCGATTCGATGGATTTGGCACACGATTTAAACATAAGCGATTCAAAAAGGCGGGAGTTTTTGGCAGATTCGGCGAAAATCGCTGGAATCACGGCGTTAGCCACCGCACTGCCACTAAGCGCAAAATCAACTAAAGGAGCAAATATGAATCTAACCACAATAGCAAAACAAAACCACGCCAAACTTTTTGGCAATGCAAGTGGGGGCTTAGCAAAAACCGACCCAGAGTTTATAGAGAATTATGCAAATTTTGCCTTTGATGAGGTATTTGCAGAAAGCAAAGGTATTGATTTGCAAACACGATTAAAGCTAATCCTAGCCGCACT
>JBNMJF010000231.1:0-3369 GCA_050873665.1 Helicobacteraceae bacterium | reverse complement strand
TTGGTAGAAAAGCGCGGTGTCGATGAAAATGGCAAAAAATTAGAAGTTGATTTGCTAATTGATTCGCTAGGATTGGCGCAAGTCAATGATGATAGCGCAATCATTAGCACAATCGAATCCGTGCTAAGCGCAAATGCCGACAAAGTTGCGGAGTATAAATCTGGCAAGGATAAACTCTTTGGCTTTTTTGTAGGGCAGGTGATGAAAAACGCAAAAGGCGCAAATCCCGCAAGAGTGAATGAACTGCTAAAAGAAAAACTCTCTTAATGCAATTAGATACTATCCTTCGTGGCGATTGTGTAGAGATTCTTAAATCGCTACCTGATAAAAGTGTGGATTTAATCTTTGCTGACCCGCCATATTTTATGCAAACAGAGGGCGAATTACTCCGCATAAATGGAGAAAAGTTTAGCGGCGTTAGCGATAAATGGGATAAGTTTGAATCCTTAAAGCATTATGATGAGTTTTGCAAGGCGTGGCTTACAGAGTGCCAAAGAGTGCTAAAAGATTGTGGTAGCATTTGGGTGATAGGCTCTTTTCAAAATATTTTTAGGCTTGGCTACATAATGCAGGATTTGGGCTTTTGGATAATAAACGATGTCATTTGGGCAAAGCCAAATCCTGTGCCTAATTTCAAAGGCACGAGGTTTTGCAACGCGCACGAAACGCTTATTTGGTGTGCTAAAAGCAAAAATGCAAAATACACTTTTAACTACAAAACGATGAAATTTCTTAATAATGACAAGCAAGAGCGAAGTGTGTGGAATATCGGTATTTGCATAGGCAATGAGCGTTTAAAAGATGAGAGTGGCAAAAAGGTGCATTCTACGCAAAAGCCCGAATCTCTACTTGAAAAAGTAATCCTTTCAAGCACAAAAACGGGCGATATAGTGCTTGACCCATTTTTTGGCACAGGCACAACAGGGGCAATCGCAAAGAAATTTGGACGCCATTTTATCGGCATAGAGCAAAATGAGGCATATATCAAAAGTGCCAAGCGTAGGATTTCTCAAATAAATGTCGTGCAAAATGATATAAGCAGTGGCGATTTGGAATCTAAGCCTCCACGCGTGAGTTTGACAGAACTGCAACGCGCTGGATTGCTTGAAGTAGGGCAAAAGCTCTATGATAAGCACAAAAATTTTATTTGCGCCTTAGTGGATAATGACAAAGTAACTGACGGGTGCGATGAGCTTAGCATTCACAAAATGGCAGCAAAGCATTTAAATAAAAGCAATCACAATGGGTGGAGCTATTTTTTTATCCAAAAGGGCGAAACGCTTATTAGCTTAGATTCGCTTCGGTATGAATATAAAGATTTGCGAATCTAGCAAAAATTTATGCTAACATACATAAAAAAAGGAGATTAAAAAAATGAGAGATTTTATAAAGAGCATTGATAAGCAAAAGATTCGCGCTATTTGCATTTATGTGGCGGTATTTGGGCTTGTATTTATCGGTGGAGTGGTGCTTTTTGGTGCGTATTGGGTAAAAAGTGCGTTTGGCTCGGTGGATTTTTCACAGATTTTATTTCATTTGCGATTTCCTTTGCTTGATAACAACACGCCTTTTGTAGGTAAATTTTTAGGGCAGGTTTTGCTCCCCGCCTTTACTTGTGCGTTTCTCATCACATTTCCGCAAATCACACTAAAAGTCATTACGCTATTTTATGCGTGGCTAAAAAAGGCGACTTTTGGCAAGGTGGCCTTTGCGTTTGTGCTATTTGCGCTTTGTCTAAATATCACAAATAATAAACTAAAAATCACGCGTTATCTTAAAACGCAAGAGACTTATTCAAATCTTTATGAGACGCATTACAAGCCCTTTGATAGCGCGAATCTAGCGGATTTTACGCCCAAACAAAATCTTATTATAATTTTAGCTGAATCAATGGAATCAACTTTTAGCTCCAAAAATATCCCCGCCCAAATTGGGGGGGGGGGAACGCCCTTGATTACTCGCCATTTGGCGATTTAATCCCAAATCTTACAAATTTTGCGCTAAAAAATACAAACTTTTCCACCACAGACGCGCTTGGCAGGGTGAATCAAGTCGCTGGGACAGGCTGGACGATTGCAGGGACGATTGGCTATCTATGCGGGATTCCGCTAAATATGCCGATACACGGCAATGATTTTAGCAATAAGCACTTTTTGGATTCGGCAATTTGTGTGAGCGATATTTTGGCAGATTTGGGCTACAAACAAGCATATTTTTCAAATTTTGACTCCAAATTTTCAGGTATGAAGTTTTTGATGGAATCACATAGCGTGGAGGTTATGGATTTGCCATATTTTCAGGCGCAAAATATTTTGCCAAAGGTTTTGCCAAAAGATATGCAGGGCGTGTGGGACTTAAAGGACGCAGAGCTTTTTAAACTCGCTAAAAATCATTTGGATTCGCTAGATGATTCGCAACCTTTTGCGCTGTATTTATTAAATGTTGATACACATTTTCACGATAATTTTGTTGATAAAGAGCATTGCGCTGGGTTTGAGCAATCCTATCTAGGCGTGATTCAATGCACTGATAAACTTATGAGTGATTTTGTGCGATTCGTGCAAAATAGCAAATTTGGCAAAAATACCACAATTATTATTTTGGGCGACCATTTGTCTATGAATCGCAAAATTTTTAATGCGGAAACAAAGCGATTCGTATATAATGCCTTTATAAATCCGCAATTCACGCAAAATCCGACTATCGCACTAACCAAAAACCGCGAATTAAGCCACTTTGACATAACGCCACTAATTTTGGATTCGCTAGGGATTCGCGCCGAATCTTTTGGCTTAGGACGCAATCCGCTTTATGGTAAATCGTTGCTAGAGAGCGAATTTGACATAAATGGCTTTAACGCGCTATTAGTGCAACGAAACAAAATCTATGATAGCTTTTGGGAAGCGAAAAATGGGAAGTAAAATTGCCATTGCAAAATTCCAAGAATTGCGCGTTTATTTTATTATTGTGTGCTTAATTGCCATCATTGCGAGATTCGGCAACGCCGAATCGTGGCAATCTATTTTTTTTGGATTTTTGGATTGCTTCGGCGAATCTACGATTCGCCTCGCAATGACGACAAATTACAAATTCGCGCTAAATTCATAGCCGATTCGTGCAACGAATCACAATTCGCAGAATTTGCGAACGAAGTGAAACAACAATCGAAGTATTTGCGGTGTGGCTTTTGTATTTGTAAAAATTTTTGGGATTGAGACTAGACTTGAAGTCTGCGAAATTCCAAAAATTTTTACAAGTGCGAAATTGCATACCCAAAGACAAATTGCCAATCTTAAAAAATTCTCTGCAAATAGCGCGTAATCGCCTTTTGATTAGATTTCTCTCCACCGCAATGCCTACTTTTTTACT
>JBNMJF010000230.1:0-3387 GCA_050873665.1 Helicobacteraceae bacterium | reverse complement strand
GCGCTATGTAGCCGTCAAAAAAGTCCGTGATTGAGGCGATACAAAAAATCAAACACGCCGTGTAATTTACCCACGAAAAATCCACGAAATCAGGCAACGGGCGGTAAATAATCACGCATAGTAGCAAAAATGCTAGTAAGATTCGCAAGGTGGTTAGGATATTTGGCAAAATATGTAAAATAGAATTATTGCGCATTTTGGGCTACGAATCCTTACATAATCTTACTTAAATGTCGTCCCGCCATCAACTACAAAAGTCTGCCCCGTAACCCACGCGCTTTGAGATTCATCACAAAGGAAATACACCGCACCAGCCAAATCTTCGGGCGTCCCCATACGATTTAGCGGTGATTGTTCTTCTACTTTTGCTTTGACTTGTGCATAATCAGGGAATGCGCGAAGCGCGTCTGTGTCAATTGGTCCGCCACTTACGGCATTTACGCGAATCTTAAATTCGCCTAATTCTTGCGCGGCGTATTTTACCATTGTCTCAACGGCGTTTTTGGAGTTGCCGTGCCCTGCGTAGTTTGGCATATAGACTAAATTGCCTGTGGAGCTTAGTGAAACGATTGCACCACCGACTACTTCGCCTCTCTCTAAATTTTTTTGCATTCGTTTTGTAGCCTCTTGTGCGCCCACCACAAAGGCTAAAACGGTCGCCGTGTAGATATTATTTAATCCGCGCGGACGCAATCGCATAAAGGGCGCAAATCCTCCAGCCACGCTTTTGCCATAAATAATCGCATTTGATACGAAAAAATCCACACGCGAAAAATCGCTGTCAATCTTTGTAAAAAGCTCGGTGTATTGCTCAGGTTCTAACACATTTAGCGGATAAAATCGCGCTTTTATGCCAAAGCGACTCTCCGCATCATTTGCGATTTTTTGCGCTTCTTCTTCGTTGCGATTGTAGGTAAAGGCGACATTTACGCCCTCTTGTGCGAATCGATACAATATCGCCTTGCCAATCCCCCTTGTAGCTCCGCTAATTACAAGCACTTTGCCTTTCATATTGTTGCTCATTGTTTCACCTCGTATTGTTTGATTATAGTTTCTAAATATGCCAAATTTTTCGCGCTCACCTTGCTCAATGGCAATCTAAACTCCAAAGATTCGATAAGCCCACAAAGCCACATTGCCGTTTTGATTGGGATAGGATTCGTCTCGCAAAATAGGGCTTTGTTGATTGCATAAAGTTCGGCGTTTATTTTGCGCGACTTTTCAAAATCCCCATTTCGCGCACTATCCACAAGCTCCACGATTTTATCAGGCAGTAAATTGCCCGTTACGCTAATCACTCCCACGCCTCCACTTGCCAAAATGGGATAGTTTATCGCATCTTCGCCACTTAAAATCGCAAAATCTGGCATTTTTGCATTTAGCGCGACAACGCGTTCAATGTCGCCACTAGCTTCTTTTACGCCATAAATGTTTGGATTTGCGCTAAAAAGTCGCTCCATCGTAGCAATATCTATGCTTCCACCCGTGCGACTTGGGATATTGTAAAGCAAAATTGGGATTTCCACAGCATTTGCGATTCCTAAAAAATGCTGATAAAGCCCCTCTTGCGTGGGTTTATTATAGTATGGCGACACGCATAAAATCGCATCTGTCCCAGCACTCTGTGCGAATTTCGCTAATTCAATCGCTTCTTTTGTAGAGTTGCTCCCCGCACCTGCTAGGACTTTCACGCCACTGCCTTTGCAAATGCTTACCGCTGCTTCAATGCACTCTTTATGCTCATCGTGGCTTAAAGTCGCAGATTCGCCTGTCGTCCCCATAGGCACACAAGCGTCCATTTTGAATTTAATCTGTCGTTTTATGATTTTTTCATAGCTTACAAAATCAACTTTGTCGTTTTTAAATGGCGTGATTAGCGCACTCATCGCGCCCGTTACTTTTGTCATCATTTTTTCCTTAAAAATAATGTCGTTGAATTTTCTATCTTAAAGTAGCGATTCGCCACTGCTACCAAATCTTTTGCTGTGATTTTATCGAAATTTTCCTCGTATTCTAAAAGTGGCTTGATATTGCCCCGCGCAAAGTAGCTACCATACAAAGACGCCACTGATGAGCTATTTTCAAGTCCGTAGATAAAATCCGCTTTGACATTGATTTTTGCTTTGTCAATGTCTTGTGCGGTAATTGCGCCTTTTTTAATCGATTCAAGCTGTTTTAGTAGCGAATCTTGCAATGATTCGGCACTCACGCCTTCATTTCCCGCTGCCATAAAGATAAAAAGCCCATCATCTTTTAGCTCCATATTGTAGCAATACACGCTTTGGGCGATTTGCTCTTTGGTAATCATATTTTGCGCCAAAATCGCGCTTTTGCCATTGCTTAAAATATAGCTCAATAAGGATAGCGCGATTTGGTCTTTATGCTCGAAATTAGGGATTTTAAAGGCAAGTGTGTAAAGCTCGACTTCTTGATTTTCACGCCGAATCTCTACAAATCTCTTGTCATCTTGCGGGGCTTCTTTTGCCCTAGTTTGCGGGAGAATCTCACGCGTATTTTTGATATTGCCAAAATGTTTTTTAGCGATTTTAAAAAGCGTATTTGATTCAATGTCCCCAGCCACCAATATTATGGCGTTTTTGGGTTGATAAAAATTTTTGTAAAATTCGCGAATATCTTTAATATCCCACGATTTTATGTCCTCCATAAAGCCAATGGGTGTCCAATGGTAGCTATGCGTGATAAATGCGGTATTAAAAAGTCGAAAATACAAATATCCCGTAGGGCTGTTGTCCGTGCGCCATAAACGCTCTTCTGCCACGACATTGCGCTCGGTTTGAAATTCGCTGTCTTTTAAGGATAGATTTTGCATTAGCTCGGCAAAAAGGGATAGCGATTTGTCTAAATTGTCCTTGTGTGCCTTAATAAAATAGCGCGTGTAATCAAAACTCGTAGAAGCGTTGTTATTTCCGCCAAAGCCTTTGACAATCTCATCAAACTCCCCAGCTTTGAGCTTTTTTGTGCTTTTGAAACTCAAATGCTCCAAAATATGCGCGATGCCACTTTTGCCCAGCACTTCGTTGCGTGAGCCGACTTTGTAAAAATATTTATATCCACAACTTTGCTATTATTTTTCATAGGAATCGCCACAACTTGCAGTCCATTTGGCAAAGTCATCTCATCATATTTGTAAAGCGAACTTTTTTGATTTATGGTATTTTTAGCGGTGGGCGCGGCGTTTGCTAGATTTGCAAATGCTAGAGAACACATCAAAATCACTCCTAATCTTTTCATCAAAATCCTTAAAAATAAATTCGCAATTCTATCATAAAAAATTTTGTTTAATGCAAATTTTAGGTGCGAATTTGTAAAAAACGATAAGATTTGCGCTAGATTTGCTAGATTCACGCCAAAGATTCGCCTAGATTC
>JBNMJF010000229.1:0-3434 GCA_050873665.1 Helicobacteraceae bacterium | reverse complement strand
TTTTCTCGCAATGACGAATCTAAAGGCAAAATATCCCGTCATTGCGAGGCGAACCGCAGATTCGCCGAAGCAATCCAAAAAAATCAAAACGCAAATTCTAGTATTGTGAGCGAGAAATCGGGGTTGCGTAGCCACGAGCAAGGAAATAAGACTAATTGTCTATTGACGAAGCGAGTGGCAAGTCTCCACGATTTATCGCCACAAGACGAATTTGCCACAAATAGCTATTTCAAAGAACTACTTGACGCTACGCATTTTAGCTACCACAATCCAAACCTAAGCGATGAGACTTTGCTAGAAGTGCGTAATCTAAGCGTTTTTCACACGCAGAAAAAACGCCTTTTTGGCAAAAATACCATTAAAAAAACTCTGCATAATGTCAATTTTACGCTTAAAAAAGGCGAGATTTTAGGCATTATTGGCGAATCTGGCAGTGGCAAAAGCACCCTTGCACTCGCGCTTTTAAATCTCATCGCTTACAGCGGGGACATTGCTTTTGGCAATCAAAATTACAAAAATATCCATAATTTCCGTGCGTTTCGCAAAAATATCCAAATCGTTTTCCAAGACCCAAACTCCTCGATAAACCCGCGCTTTAGGATAAAAGACATTATCAAAGAAGGCTTAAATATCCACTTTAAAAATGAATGCGACAAGGATAAAAAAGTAGCCGAAATACTGCGATTCGTGGGGCTAGATGAAAGCAAACTACCTTGCTTCCCACGCGAACTTAGTGGCGGACAAAGACAGCGCGTAGCTATCGCACGAGCCTTAATCCTAAATCCGCAAATCTTAATCCTAGATGAGCCCACAAGTGCGCTTGATAAAATCACGCAAAAGCAAGTGCTTAGCCTACTCTTGCGCCTAAAAGATGAGTTTGGGCTAAGCTATATCTTAATCACGCACGATTTAGGCATAATCTCCGCACTTTGCGATAATATTATCGTGCTAAAAGATGGCGAAATCATAGAAAAAGGCGATAGATTTATGCTACAATCGCCCCAAAATCCCTACACCAAATCCTTAGTGGAATCGATATTATGAGAATTTTTTTTGTGGTGATTGTCGCGCTAAATCTTGCGAATCTAACAAATCTAAGCGCGATTGACGGGGTTGCCGAACGCAAATACTTGCTAAATAGCTACTACAACCCAAACCGCCTTGTTTTCCGCCTAAGCAAATACAGCTTTGAATGCTCTATGCTAGGCGTTTCTGTGCCGTATTTTAGCGCAAAACACCCTTGCAATAACGAGCGATTTCGCAATATGAGCCACCTCACAATCGGCTATATGCAAAACAATCTCAACTTAGAGCAAATGTATAGTGTGCGCGTGGTGAATGGCTACTGCTTAGTGGCATACAGCAATGTCGTGCTAAATGAAAAGATAGTGGCAGATGGCTTTGCGGTGGTGAATCCAAGCGGTACGGGTGGCTTTGAAAGCGGACTTTATTTGCAAAAGTTGCAATTTTTGCAAAGCAACGCAAAGGCGCAAAAGCTAGGACTTTGGAATAGTTTTTACGATGATATGCAGTGCTTTAGTGAATCTTATAAATAGGGCTTGAATAGCTCGTCATTGCGAGACGAATCGTAGATTTGCACAAAGCAATCCCAACCTTATTTTGTGGATTGCCACGAATCTGCTACGCAGATTCTCGCAATGACGGGGTGGTGGATTCGTCATACTGAGCGAAACGCAGTGTAGCGAAGTATCCAAATCACGCAAATCTAAATTATAGGCGAATCAATGCCAAAAAAGTGAATCAAAATAATCCTACTTGATAGATTAGAGTCTATGTGATTAAAGGGACTCTTTGTTTTGCAAAAGCCAAATAATCATTTTTGGGCAGATTCGCCTAGCAATGACAAAAATATAGCCAATCCACGCTAATCCTCTAAAATCTCAAACAACTCTTTGATAATTTTTGGGTGCAAAGTTTTCCCGCTGTGGTGCGGTAATACCATTCGCTTGGAGTCTTTTTATAGATTCTATGGCTACCTTTTTGCCTATCAATCACAAAGTCATTTTGTAGCAACAATGCCTCTGCTTCTTTAGCTGTGAGTTTGGGTAGCTTATCGCCCAAATGCCACCTCGATAGGCGTTATCATCGCCTCTTTTGTGGCAATACTTTGTATTTCGCTCTCCTCTAAACTCTCTAAATATAGCTCAATAGCTTCTTTGATATTTGCTCTAGCTTCCTCAAAACTCGCTCCCTCACTTACGCAACCATTTAGCTCAGGCACAAAAGCAAAGTAGCCGTTTTCGTCCTTTTCTATCACTGCGTTTATTAGCATTGTTTATCCTTTGATAGATTTGACATATTTGGCGAATTGCCAAAGGCAACCCTCACGCCTACTTCAATTTCCCCTTTATCGTTTTTACGATTTCAGCAAACGCATTTGGGTTTTCTACCGCCATATCTGCTAGGATTTTCCTATCTAGCTCGATATTTGCGAGTTTTAGCCCATAGATGAATTTCGAGTAGCTTATGTCGTTGATTCTACACGCTGCGTTGATTCGCACAATCCATAGTCGGCGAAAATCCCGTTTCTTGCGCTTTCTATCGCGGAATGCGTAGCACAAACTGCGCTCTAACTGCTCTTTTGCTTTCCTAAAGTGCTTTCTGCGTCCGCTGTAAAAGCCTCGCGCTAATTTTAAAATCTTTTTATGTCGTCTTCTGCGGACGATTCCAGTCTTTACTCTCATTTTTTCTCCTTTACCTTGTGTTTTTTAGGTGGTGGCTTTTAGCCTCACTTGCCCGACTTGCGGGGGAACTCATAACTCAATCCTTACGCCAAACAAAGCAGTTTTTTTACCTGCAATTCGTTTGTCTTATCCACATATTGCGGGGCGTTTAGTCCAGCTTTGCGCTTGGGCGATTTTTTTGTCAAGATATGACTTTTAAATGCCGAACCGCGCTTGATTAGATTCTTTTTTAGCTTGAATCGCTTCGCCGCACCGCGATTTGTCTTCATCTTAGGCATTGCGCTCTCCTTTACAAAAAAATAAAACCGCAATCCTATCATAAAAATGCAAAATATTGCCTTAAATGTGATTTTTTTTTGTAAAATTTTCCATTCTGTCATTGCGAGGGCGACAGCCCGAAACAATCTATAAAAATAAAAAAATAAAATCCGCACGAAGTGCGAATCCACCCTATTCGTCATACTGAGGGCTTTAGCCCGAAGTATCCATTTTAGCGACTCGTGAATCAAAAGCGAATCCCTCACTTTAAGCGAATCTATCCAAAAAGCAAAGTTTTTGCTTCGTTTTGCTTTTGCAAAAGTAGAGTCCTCTCTACCTCGTCATTGCGAGATTTTGCGTAGTAAATTCGTGGCAATCCGCGAATCATAAAGCTAAAAATGCCACCTATATCCTAGCAAAAATTTAAACATTCCACCTAGCGTGGCTTTTTTGATTTGATTTGGCAGGGCG
>JBNMJF010000228.1:0-3458 GCA_050873665.1 Helicobacteraceae bacterium | reverse complement strand
TTTTGATGAAAGATAGAGTTTTGTTAGCGCAAGGCAACGGCGGAGTGGAAAATAGTGAGCTAATCAAAGTTTTTTTAAAGCATTTTGAAAATGCTTATGGAAGCGAAGATGCTGGACTTTTTGGCGAATCTAGCCTTGAATCTAGTGGCAAATCCGCTCTTGAATCTAGCGCAAAAATCGGCGAATCTAGCGAATCTAACGCCAAAAAATACGCCACGAGCATTGATTCATTCACAATCACGCCCATTTTTTTTAGTGGTGGCGACATAGGCAAACTAAGCATTTGCGGAAGTGCCAATGATGTCGCCGTAATGGGCGCAAAACCCAAATATTTGAGTGCTAGTTTCATCATCGAAGAGGGTTTTAAAATCGCAGATTTGGAAAAAATCGCGCATTCAATGGCGGTTGAAATGAAAAATGCGCAAATTTCGCTAATCTCAGCGGATACAAAAGTCATTGAGCGGCGCGATAATAACGCGCCTAGCGGGATTTTCATCACTACTGCAATCATCGGCGAAGTGCAAAAAAGTGGCATTAGCGCGAAAAATCTGCAAAAGGGCGATTCTATAATCGTAAGCGGAAATGTCGGCACACACGGCGCGTGTATTTATTGCGAGAGGGAGGGCATAAATTTGGAGCATTCCTTGCAAAGCGATTGCGCGAATCTGTGGGGCTTGGTGGAGTTGCTAATCAACAACGACATTGAGATTCACGCCATTAGGGACGCTACGCGCGGTGGAATCGCATCTACTTTGAATGAATGGGCGAGGGCGTCAAATTGCGCTATTGAAATTAGTGAAGGCGCGATTCCTATAAGCAATGAAGTGCGTGGCGTGTGCGAGATTTTGGGGATTGATGCGCTTAGCCTTGCAAATGAGGGCGTTTGCGTGATTGCCGTGCCAAATGAATGCACAAATAAGGTGGTGGCGTTGCTAAAATCGCACGAGCTTGGCAAAAACGCGCAAATCATCGGCTTTGTGGATAGCGAAAGTGCCATAAATCGCGTGGTGCTAAAGAGCGATTTAGGTATTAAGCGATATTTGGAATATCCGCAAGGCGAGATACTGCCACGAATCTGCTAGATTCGGCTATGTTTGCTATTTGTGATTTGATTATAATGCGTTGATTGTATCGTGCAGAATTTCCACATTTTTATAAACATTGCCATTCCATACTGCGCCCACTAGCGCAATAATATCGGCATTTTTAACTTGCGTAATATTTTGGCTATTTATGCCACCGATTGCACAAATGGGCGTTCGCAGTCGCTTTTTTGCCTTTGCTAAAATCTCACAGCCTACAACCGCACTTTCGCTTTTTGTCACGCTTTTAAAAATGCTCCCAAACGCCACATAATCCGCGCCTAACGCCTCATACAGCGATGCTCTTTTTATGTCGCCATAGCAAGAGATGCCGATTTTGCCCTTAAAATCCTTGCGTAGCTTGGCAAACGGAATGTCCTCATCTTCGATTCCCAAATGCAGTCCGCAAGGAATCTCTCTTTTTTGCAATTCTAGCGCGAGATTCGCCCTGTCATTTATGATAAAATCGACTTTGTTTTGAGTGCAAATTTCTGATAGATTCGCGCAAATATCCAAAATATCCTCATCGCGCGAAAATTTATCGCGTAATTGAAACATTTTGATTCCGCCATAAATCGCTTCTTTTAGCATTGCTTCAAGCCTATCATAGGGCGTTAGATGATAATCGCTTATGGCATATAGTTTCAATATTTTATTCCATTTTCTAGTAATTTTTCGCGGATAAAATTCATCTGCACATTTTTATCAAAGCACCATTTTGGCGCAATCAAACTATCATCATGCACACCAGCTGAAACGCGCTGAACTACGATATTTTCTGGGATTAGCTTTAGGCTCTCCACTACTAAATTTGCATAAGATTCAAGTGTGATTGGTGTATATTTCCCCGCATTAAGCATTTGCTCCATAATCGTGTCCTTCACAATATAAAGCGGGTGAATCTTAATGCCATCAATCCCCCATTCTAGGACATTTTTAAGCGATTGTATCATCATTTCCTTACTTTCTTTTGGCAAACCATAAATCAAATGCACACAGACTTTTATCCCCAAATCGCGCGTTTTTTGCACTAACTCTTTTGCGCCTTCAATCCCGTGAGCGCGGTTTATAAGGCGCAAGGTTTGATTAAAAGTTGATTGAATGCCGTATTCTAACCAAATATCCTTGCCATTTTGCACTTGCTTTGCTAAAAATTCTAGCACCGAATCTTCCACACAATCAATCCTCGTGCCGATAGATAGCCCAATGACATTAGGCAAAGCAAGTGCCTCGCTATAAAGTCGCTCCAAAGTGAAAAAAGGTGCGTAAGTGTTGCTAAAAGATTGAAAATATATCATATATTTGGTGATTTTATATTTGTCTTTGTGATAATTTGCGTGTTTATAAAACTGCGCTTTTAGCGTGGCGATTTGCGAATCTAAAAGCGGATTTTCGCGCAAAGATAGATTCATCAAAATATCATTTTTTGGCAAATCGTGCGAAATCTCTTTTAGCGTTTGCAAAGATGGCGAAAAACTTTCATTTTTGCAATAAATGCACCCGCCTTTTGCCTTTTGTCCGTCAATATTTGGGCAAGTGAATCCTTGCAAAGATATGGGAATCTTGCGCACTCGCTGTCTATGTCGCGCCCGAAAGTAGCGTCCTATGGTTAGAATCTGCTTCAAATAATGTATTCCTTATCAAAACAAGCCTTGCAATAGCTATCCCCATTTTCCACGCCTACGCTTTTATAAAGCCCTTTTAGCGACAAAAAGTGCAGTGAATCTGCGCCGATAAACGCGCGAACTTCGTCTATATTTTTATTGGCACAAATAAGCTGCGATGAATCAGGCGTATCCACGCCATAATAGCAAGGCGCAATCGTTTGCGGAGATGCGATGACTAGGTGAATCTTTTGCGCCCCCGCTTTGCGCAAAATGCTAATGATTTGCTTACTTGTCGTGCCACGCACAATGCTATCATCAATGATGATTATATCCCTGCCGTTTATGAGCTTTTCGATAGGATTTAGCTTAAGTTTAACCTTTAGCTCACGGCTTTTTTGCGTAGGCTCAATAAATGTCCGCCCAATGTAGTGATTGCGCACGATGCCAAACTCAAACGGAATACCACTCTCTTGTGAATAGCCGATTGCCGAAATCACGCCCGAGTCAGGCACAGGAATGACAAAATCCGCGCTTATTTTATGCTCTCTTGCGAGTTCTACTCCCATATTTTTGCGAATCTCATAGACGCTCTTGCCAAAGACAAAGCTGTCAGGACGCGCGAAATATACAAATTCAAAAATGCAGAATTTGGGATTTGGCGGAAAAATTTGGATACTTTCAAATTGCGCGTTTTGTGATTCGCTTAAATCCATTTCTTTACGCGATTCAGCGGATAAATCCGCATTAAATTCCCATTTTTGCCTACGCG
>JBNMJF010000227.1:0-3466 GCA_050873665.1 Helicobacteraceae bacterium | reverse complement strand
TCGCTATGGATTTTGGCGTGAAAAAAATCCGCATAACAGGTGGCGAACCGCTACTGCGAAAGGATTTAAGTGCCTTTATTGCGGGGATTTATGATTATAAAAATGACATAGAAGTTGCGCTTACCACAAATGCCTATTTTTTGGCGCGTGAAGCGGTGAATCTTAAAAACGCAGGGCTAAAGCGCATAAATATTTCGCTAGATAGCCTAAATGCCGAGAAAATCGCGCGAATCTCCAAAAAAGACGCGCTTAGCAAAATAATGGAGGGCATTTTTACCGCCAAAGACGCTGGGCTAAAAATCAAGCTAAATATGGTTGCTTTGCGCGGTGTGAATGATGATGAAATCATCGATATGCTTTGCTTTGCGCGGGAAAACGGCTTTTTGCTCCGCTATATCGAGTATATGAGTAATGCCTTTGCAAGTGGGGCGATTCGCGGAATGCGAAGCGATGAGATTTTGGCGATTTTAAGAGAGCGATTCGCCTTGCAAATTTTAAAAAAAGAAAATTTTGGTCCCGCGAAATTGTATGAGTTTAGCGAAAAAAGTGGCGAATCGTTTCAAAAAATCGGCGAATCCGCCGAATCCACCGCAAATAGCGCGTATTTAAGCGAATCGCAAGGCAATTCAAAGCAATCCCCAAAATCCAGCGTTTTTGGCATTATCGCTCCGCATAGCGATGATTTTTGCGCATCGTGCAATCGGATTCGCCTAACGGCTGAAGGCGTTATCTGCCCTTGCCTTTATTTTGAGGACGCTGTGGATATAAGTAAGGCAATCCAAAACGGCGACAAAGAAGCGATGATTCGTGGGCTTTTGCAATCCATTCACAATAAGCCAGAGAAAAATAAATGGAGCGAAAATGAAACTTCCACCCGCGCATTTTACCACACGGGCGGATAAAATGTGTATTTGTCGCTAGATAAATCCGCGCATTTATGCAAATCTGCGCGAATCATTTGACTTGAATCCTAAACAATGGCACAATATTAAATTTATTTTTCGCACAAAGGATTGCAATGCGGATTTTTGAGTTTGACTTTTATTTTACGCTTGTGTGTATGGTGGCGGTGCTGATTTTGGGGCGATTCATCATTAGTAAGTTTAAGTTTTTGCGTGATTACAATATCCCTGAGCCTGTGGTGGGCGGACTTATTGCGGCTGTGGCGATTTTTTGCCTGTATCAATTTGCGCAAGTTGAGTTTAAGTTTGATGGCGCGTTAAAAGACCCGCTAATGCTTGCATTTTTCACTTCTGTGGGGCTAAGCGCGGATTTTGCTTCGCTAAAAAAGGGCGGAAAATTGCTTGGGATTTTTTTGGTTTTCGTTAGCATTTTGCTTGTGTTGCAAAATCTCATCGGCATTGGCGTATCCTACGCAATGGGCGTGAATCCGCTCGTAGGATTGCTCGGTGGCTCAATCACAATGAGTGGCGGACACGGCACAGGCGCGGCGTGGGCGGATATTTTCAAATCCGCACCGCATAATTTCAGCGCAGCCACCGAAGTGGCGATGGCGTGTGCGACTTTTGGGCTTGTGATGGGCGGAATCATCGGCGGTCCTGTGGCGCGATTTTTAGTCAAGCACTACAAGCTAAAAACGCCAGACAAAATCAAAGATGACAATCCGCACGGCTTTGAATCCCCAGCCAAAGAGCGTCTCATCACCGCTACAAGCTTTATGGAATCCCTAGCCTTAATCGCCATTTGCCTACTCATCGGCAATCTAGCCAAAGGCTTTGAAATCACCCACATAGAAAAGCTAAATCTGCCGACTTTCGTGTATTGCCTATTTTGCGGAGTGATTTTACGCAATGTCCTAAGTGTGCTAAAGATTCACCAAGTATTTGACAGAGAAGTCTCTGTCATAGGCAATGTGAGCCTTTCGCTTTTCCTTGCATTTGCGATGATGACGATAAATTTGTGGCAGTTAGTGGCACTAGCACTGCCTATGGTGGTAATCCTAAGCATTCAAGCCGTTGCTATGGCGTTATATGCGATATTTGTAACATTTCGCTTTTGTGGAAAAGACTATGACGCGGCGGTTTTGGCGGCTGGACATTGCGGATTTGGCTTGGGCGCGACACCTACGGCTATGGTGAATATGCAAACCGTTACTTCGCATTACGGACCAAGCCATATCGCTTTTATCATAGTCCCGCTCACAGGCGCGTTTTTCATTGACATTATCAATGCGCTTGTGATTCAAGGAACGCTTAGTGCGCTTATTGGTGGGTAGATTTTGATGGGAGTTTAAAATGAATGTTTTGCCAAATTTGCTTTGTGAAATGGTTGCGTTTTTGCAAAGGCAAAATCTACATTTAAGCAGAAGTAGCCGAGATGGGAGGATAAATTCTGCGTTTAACGAAGATGAGATTTTTAATCTGCTAGAAGCAAATTTTGCGATAAATCGCCCTAATATGCGCGATTGGGTGGATTTTAGTTTTGAGGAACTTAAAAAAAATAGGCAAGTATTTGATATAATTTTGGCATAAAAATTTTGCAAAATTACGACATTGCATTTTAAGGAGCAAAAATGAAAAAGCTGTTTGTTGCAGTTTTATTTGGTTTATTTTGTGCTGGGTGTAGCATTGGTATTTTAGAACCTATACAATCAAACAAATATAAAGATATTTATGGCTACAAATATGTCTATATTGGTCAAACTGCTAAAGTGGATTCTGGTGTTGGACATTCGGGATATGGCACTTATGGTATATATGGTTATTCTATGCAAAAATCTATAAATCCTAGAGATGTTATTGCTGGAATTTTTATGAAAAAAGGATTGATAGTTTTAGAACAACTTACAAATGAAACAAATGCTTTAATTATAAATTATGGTCAAAGCGGTAAAAGAAACACTGGATTTGGTGGATATGCTTTGGAAGTCTCAATCCAAGTTCTTGATTCACAAACAAAAGAACCCATATACACTTGCACCGCAGAGGGTCAAGGCTCAACTGAAGCAGATGACATTAGAGTAGCAATTACTCGTTGCTTGTCAAATTTGTAAAATTGCCTAAAAATTAGAATGTGTTGCTTTTTGAATTGTATTACGCATTTAGGGCAGGTTTTTACCCCGCAACATATCGTTAGCGATATGCTTAGTCTTGTGCGAAGCGTGAAGCGCGAGCAAAATCCGCGATTTTTAGAGCCAAGCTGTGGCAATGGGGCGTTTTGGCAAAATCTCCCAAGCAACAAAGTCGGCATAGAGATTGATACAAACGCGCTTAAGCAATTCGCGAATCTAGATTTTAAAATGCAAGATAAACTCTTAAACATAGACTTTTTTAGCTATCCCGTGAGTGAGAAATTTGACACCATCATCGGCAATCCACCTTATGTGCGCTACCAAGACATACTTGATTCGACAAAAGCCCTACTAAAGCCCTTTAGCGCGATATTTGATATGCGCACAAATCTCTATCTCTTTTTTATTTACAAATGCGTGTTGCACCTAAAAGAG
>JBNMJF010000226.1:0-3473 GCA_050873665.1 Helicobacteraceae bacterium | reverse complement strand
CTTGAGTGGCGTAGAAATCTTATGATAAAGGCGTTTTCGCACACGGCGGAATATGATAGCTTTATCGCAAACTATATGAATGCGCGGTTTAATGGCGGTTTTGGCGAATCGCATTTTATCGTGGGGCGGAAATTTACCACTACAAGATATGGCGAAAATCCTCACCAAAGCGGTGCGCTCTATGAGTTTGAAAATGCGTGGAGCAAAAATTTTAATGTGCTAAAGGGCGAGGCGAGTTTTAATAATTTTTTAGATGTGAATAACGCGCTTAAGATTGTGAGTGCATTTGATAAAAATGCCATTTGTATCGTAAAGCACGGCAATCCCTGCGGTTTTGCAATCAAAGATGATTTGGTGGAATCCTACAAATGCGCCCTTGCTTGTGATAGTCTAAGCGCGTATGGTGGCGTAGTGGCGATAAATGGGCGACTTGATAGCATTTTGGCAGAGACTATGAAGGATATATTTTTTGAAGTGATTATCGCGCGTGAGGTAGATTCGGCGGCTTTGGAAATCTTTAGCGATAAAAAGCGAGTGCGAATCTTTACGATGAGCGGGGATTTTTGGGAGGCAAACTCTAGTGTGAAGCCTAGTGCAAATATGGATTTTCGCCGTGTGGGAGGTGGATTTCTGCTACAAACGCAGGATTTTATCGATGAGCGCGAAGTTTTGGAAGCAAAGCAAATGGGCAAATTTAGCGCGAATGATTCGCAAATGGCGGATTTGCTAATCGCCCATAAAATCGCTGCCTTTACGAAGTCAAACTGCATTGCGTTTGTGAAAGATAGTGTGCTAGTCGGCATTGGAATGGGGCTGACAAGTCGCGTAGATGCGGTGAATCTAGCAATCGCAAAGGCTGAGAAAATGGACTTAGATTTAAGTGGCGCGAGTGTGGCAAGTGAGGCGTTTTTCCCATTCCGCGATAGTATCGATTTACTCGCGCCTTGTGGCATTAGCGCGGTGATTGAGCCGGGCGGTAGTATAAGAGATAGCGAAGTCATTGAGGCGGCAGATTCGCACGAGATGGCGTTGTATTTTAGTGGGAAAAGGCACTTTTTGCATTAAAAAAGCGCGATTGTCTTTTTGCGATAAATCGGGGAGTTTGCCACTCGCTTCGTCAATAGACGCTTTAGTCTTATTTCCTCGCTCGTGGCTACACAACCCCGATTTCTCATCAAAAATACTTCCGCGCCGAATCGCTTGAATCTAAAAATAAAAACTTATCAAAAGTTTTTGCTACTTTTTGCTTTTGCAAAAAGTAGAATCCCTCCTAACCTTAAAACCATAATCAACCAAGTAAGGTTATTTTGATTTGCTTATGATTTAGATTCGCGTGATTTAGATTGCCACGAAAATTCACTTCGTTCATTTGCAGGGTTCGCAAGCGAATCTCGCAATGACGAATTATTGCATTATAAATTGCCACACATTAAAAACTAATCAATCTTTAGCACCGCTAGGAATGCTTCTTGTGGCAAATCCACTTTGCCGATTGCTTTCATTCGCTTTTTGCCCTCTTTTTGCTTTTCTAGCAATTTTCGCTTACGCGTTATGTCCCCGCCGTAGCATTTTGCCGTTACATTTTTGCCGACAGATTTTATCGTTTCTCTTGCAATCACCTTGCTACCGATACTTGCTTGAATTGCCACTTCAAAAAGCTGTCTTGGGATTAGCTCTTTCATCGCGCCCACTAGCTTTTTGCCCTTTTCATAAGCCTTATTTTTATCCACGATTATGCTTAGCGCATCGACTATGTCTCCTGCGACTTTTATATCTAACTTGATAAGATTTCCCGTGCGGTAGCCGATAAACTCATAGTCAAAACTCGCATAGCCCTTTGTGCAGGACTTTAGCTTGTCATAAAAGTCCATTATGATTTCGTTTGTGGGTATTAGGTAGATTAAAAGGACGCGCGATTCGTTGATATATTGCATTTTTTCTTGAATCCCGCGCTTATTTGTCAGCAATTTCATCACATTGCCTAAAAATTCGCTTGGCGTAATCACACTAGCGCGGACATAAGGCTCCTCGATTCGCGCGATATTTTGCTCGGGTGGCAATTCGCTTGGATTTTCCACCACCACCATATTGCCATCTGTAAGATAGACATTATAAGGCACGGTGGGCGAAGTGGCGATTAGCTCTAGCCCAAACTCGCGCTCCAAGCGCTCTTTCACAACCTCCATATGCAAAAGCCCCAAAAAGCCCGTGCGGAAGCCAAATCCAAGCGCGATAGAAGTCTCAGGCTCAAAGCTAAGCGATGAATCGTTAAGCTGTAATTTCAAAAGCGCGTCCCTCAAATCCTCGAATCTATCCGTTTGAATAGGATAAATCCCCGCAAAGACAAAGGGCTTTGCTTTTTTAAATCCTGCTATTGGCGCATTTGCTGGGCGATTTTTCAGCGTAATCGTATCGCCTACGGCAATGTCGCTAATTTGCTTTAGCCCTAAATTTATGATTCCAATTTCGCCACACGCGATTTTATCGCATTTTTGCGGACGCAGTGGGTGCGGATACATAAGCCCCAAAACCTTGTGATTTGCGCCTGTATGCATTAGCAAAATCTCATCATTTAGCGCGATTTTGCCATCAATCACGCGCACCAAAGCAAGTGCGCCCAAATAATTATCAAACCACGAATCATAAATTAGGGCTTTTAAAGGCGCATTTTCATCGCCACTAGGCGGGGGAATCTTGCGGATTATCGCCTCTAAAAGCTCAGCTATCCCCGCGCCACTCTTAGCACTCACGCAAAACGCCTCAGCGCAATCAATGCCGATAGCATTCTCAATCTCATCTTTCACGCGCTGGGTATTTGCGGCAGGTAAATCAATTTTGTTAATCACAGGGATAATTTCTAGGTTATTTTCCACCGCGATATAGACATTTGCAATCGTCTGCGCCTCCACGCCCTGCGTAGCATCAACGACTAGCAACACGCCCTCACACGAGCTAAGAGAGCGCGAAACCTCATAGCTAAAATCCACATGCCCGGGCGTATCGATGAGATTTAGAATGTAAGATTCGCCATTTAGCGTGTAGTTTAGGCGGACACTTTGCGCCTTTATCGTAATCCCACGCTCTTTTTCAATATCCATTGTATCAAGCATTTGTGCACTCATCTCGCGCAACTCCACGCCACCACACTCCTGCAAAATCCTATCAGCCAAAGTGCTTTTGCCGTGGTCGATATGAGCGATTATGGAAAAATTGCGGATATTTTTCATCTAAATTTTGTCCCTTTTTGTGAATTTGTGTGAATCTAAAATGTGAATTTTATAATAATTTATATGATTTTACGAATCGTGTGGAATTTAATTTTTTGATTTGTGGATTGCTTTGTGCGAATCTGCGATTCGCCTCGCAATGACAGATTTTTTCGCGCTAGATTCTACGATTCACGCACGATTCGCAAAATCTACCCTTTGCGTATATTTGCGATTTCATCGCGGATTCGTGCGGCTTCTTCAAAT
>JBNMJF010000225.1:0-3526 GCA_050873665.1 Helicobacteraceae bacterium | reverse complement strand
ATTATGGTCTGCGAATGCCCGAATTTTGCCGATTTTACAGAATGCAATTCTAAAGGCGAATTGCCAAAATAGCACTCTCCACTAAACCACGCAATTCCCGCATTTCTTGCGCTTGATAATCCTCCATTTTCTTTATCAATTAGCACGAATCGCAAATCATTTGCGACATATTCCATCGCGATTTGCAAACTTTGGCTTGTGGATTCGCCCTCTAAAAAATCCGTGCTTCCATCATTTACTAGCACGGCGCAAAAATTGCCGTAAGTTTGATTCACCACCGAATCCAAGCATTCACGCAAATATTTGGCGACATTATAAATGGGTATTACGATTCCAATTTTTACGCCCTCATTTTCGTCCATTCGCACTCTTTCAAAATAAATGCCAAAATTCTACCAAATTTAGTCAATTTTTAGTAACATTCCGCGTTTGAAACTTTATCATTAGGATTCGCAAATGCAAGATTCTATCCAAATCACGGGGGCGCGTGAAAACAACCTAAAAAATATCAATTTAGAGATTCCCAAAAATAAATTAGTCGTATTTACGGGCTTATCAGGCAGTGGGAAAAGCACACTAGCCTTTGATACGCTTTACGCGGAGGGGCAGAGACGATATTTAGAGAGCCTAAGTAGCTATGCTAGGCAGTTTTTGGATAAAGTCGGCAAACCCGAAGTCGATAAAATCGAGGGGCTAACCCCAGCCATTGCCATCGACCAAAAGACAACTTCTAAAAATCCGCGCTCAACGGTTGGGACAATCACAGAGATTTATGATTATTTGCGTTTGCTTTATGCAAGGGTGGGGATTCAGCATTGTCATAAATGTGGCAAAAAAATCTCGCAAATGAGTAGTAGCGATATTATCAACCAAATCCTATCAATGCCAAATGATAGCAAAATCACTATCCTTGCCCCCATTGTGAAAGAGAAAAAAGGCACATTTAATGACACGCTTGAATCGCTTCGTCAAAAAGGATTCGTGCGTGTGATGATTGATGGCGTGATGACGCGACTTGATGAAAGCGTAGAACTCGCCAAGCATAAAAAGCACACCATAAAAATCGTGTTAGATAGAGTTACTATCAATGACGAAAATAAATCGCGCATAGCAAGTGGAATCGAACGAGGGCTAAAGGAATCTTTTGGCGAAATCGAAATCTTAGAGGGCGAAAAACTAACGCATTATAGTGAGCATTTCGCGTGTTTTGATTGTAAGATTAGCTTTGAAGTGCTTGAGCCACTAAGTTTTAGTTTTAACTCGCCTAAGGGTGCTTGTCCTAGCTGTAATGGGCTTGGAATGAATTATCGAATCGACCATAAAAAAATCATAAATTCATCGCTCCCGCTAAATAAAGGCGGAATCAAAGTGATTTTTGGATTCAATAAAAGCTATTACACAGAGCTATTTTACGCCTTTTGCAAAGCAGAAAAAATCGAGCCTAGCGATACATTTGAGAGCCTATCATCGCAAAAACAAAGTTTGATTCTCTATGGCAGTCCCAAAGAGCTGTCTTTTGATTGGGGCAAGTCTAAAATCAAAAGCTCGTGGGAAGGAATCCTAAAAATCGCCTATGATATGTATAAAAATGAAAGAGATGATTTGAGCGGATATATGAGCGAAAAAGTATGTGATTTATGCGGTGGTAAGCGACTAAAGCTCGAAAGCTTAAGCGTAAAGGTGGCGAATCTTGGCATAGGTGAGATTGTGGATATGCCCATTGAGGAATCTTATGCCATTTTTAGCAATGAAAAAAACTTCGCGTATTTAAGCAAAGAGCAGCAATTCATCGCGCAAAGTATTTTAAAAGAGATTCGCGAACGGCTATATTTTCTTTATGATGTGGGGCTTGGATATTTGAGTCTTGGGCGCGATAGTCGCACTATTAGCGGTGGCGAAAACCAGCGAATCCGCATCGCATCGCAAATCGGCAGTGGGCTTACAGGTGTGCTATATGTGCTAGATGAGCCTAGCATTGGGCTTCACGAGAGGGACACATTGCGACTAATCAAAACCTTGCGCAATCTGCAACAAAAGGGCAATACGCTTGTTGTTGTGGAGCACGATAGAGAGACGATTAAAAATGCGGATTTTATCGTGGATATTGGCGAGGGTGCGGGGAAAAATGGTGGCAAAGTGATTTTTAGTGGCGACAGTGCCAAATTACAGGCGTCAAACACGCTCACCGCGCAATATATCTATGGCAAAAAGCAAATACGGCACTTTTACGGACGCAAACAAACAAAGTGGCTAGAAATCAATAATATAAATATAAATAATGTGAAAAATTTGAGTGTGAAAATCCCGCTACTAAATTTCGTGTGTGTAACGGGCGTAAGCGGCAGCGGGAAAAGTAGCATTGTGCTACAAACGCTATTGCCTATCGCCCAAGAGATTTTAAACCACTCTAAAAAGATTAGCAAAGTTGATGGCGTGGAGATTCGTGGACTTGGCGAACTTGATAAAGTCATATATTTAGACCAAAGCCCGACTGGGCGCACACCGCGCAGTAATCCAGCCACCTACACGGGCGTGATGGACGATATTCGTTTGCTTTTCTCACAGACTAAGGAAGCAAAAGTGCGTGGCTATGGCGTGGGGCGATTTAGCTTTAATGTCAAAGGTGGGCGATGCGAAAAATGTCAAGGCGAAGGCGAGATTCGCATTGAGATGCACTTTTTGCCCGACATAAATGTCAAATGCGATGTGTGCGGTGGCAAAAAATACAACGACCAAACGCTAGAGATTTTATACAACGGCAAAAATATCGCCGATGTGCTAAATCTTGGCGTCCAAGAGGCGTTAGAATTTTTCAAAAAAATCCCGCGAATCACGCAAAAACTAAAAACAATCAACGACATAGGCTTAGGCTACATAACGCTAGGACAAAACGCCCTAAGCCTAAGCGGTGGCGAAGCACAGCGCATAAAAATCGCCAAAGAGCTTTGTAAAAAAGACACAGGCAAAACGCTCTATGTGCTTGATGAGCCGACTACGGGGCTACATTTTGAGGATATAAACAATCTCATCAAGGTTTTGCACCACCTAGTGGAGCTTGGCAACTCGATGATAGTCATCGAGCATAATTTAGATGTGGTGAAAAATGCGGATTATATCATCGACATTGGACCTGAGGGAGGCGATAAGGGCGGAAAAGTCGTTGATTGCGGTAGCGTGGAATCGCTTATCAAAAACGCCAAAAAAAGCGGAAGCTACACAGCGAAATATTTAGCAAAGGAAGTGTAAGAAATTAAAGGGGTAGATTTTGCGCTTTGTGAGATTTTATAGTAAAAAAGTTATGCTATAATTTCGTGCCCCTAGCAATAGGGGCGCAACAAAACTTTAAGGAGGTTTCAATGCGAAAGCAAAGAAATCGTCCTAGAGTGGCATTATACATAAAATTTAGGTTTTTTACACTTAAATTTCGTATTTTTGTCTAAATTCTAGGACTTGGGCGCGTGAATCGCGCCCTGCCTTAGGTGTGTTGCTTACTCTTTTAAATCTTTATCATAATCCACTTTTGCTT
>JBNMJF010000224.1:0-3605 GCA_050873665.1 Helicobacteraceae bacterium | reverse complement strand
TTCAATGACCGTGCGCTCATCAATGTCGCCATATTCCAAAAAGCTAAGTGCCAAGCCCATTTTTATAACGCTACCGGGCGGATACGCGCCATTTGTCATTTTATTTAGCAAGGGCGTGGCGGGACTATCGCGAATCGCACTCCACTGCTCCTCATTCATACCATTGACAAAGTCATTTAAGTTGTATTCAGGGTAGCTTCCCGCTGCTAAAATCTCGCCATTTGTGGCGTCCATTACGATAGTCGCCCCCGCTTTGCCCTCATATAGCGAATCTAAGTGCTTTTGCAAGTCAATATCAAGGGCTAGATTCATATCATATCGCTTGTTTGCGCCGACTTCCTCCAAAATCTCCACATTGCGATTTAGCACATCGACTTTGGTTTTGATGAATCCTAACTTGCCTTGCAAAAAGTCATTATAATATCGCTCGATGCCCATTTTTCCCACAAGCCCCGTGTATTTCGCCATTTCGTTATCATAAATCTCTTGCTGATTCGCCGAGCCAATGTAGCCGATGATATGGGACGCCATTGTGTCATTTGGATAATGTCGCTTGGTGGCGTTTAAAATGCGTAAATTATCGCTTTGGCTAAGGCTCGTGTAGTTTTTTAACATTTCCTCATAAGAGATATATTTTATGATTGTAATGTAGCTGTGATTGTATGCCGAATATTGCGCGAGATAGGATTCTTTTAGCTCTTGCGCGTCAAATTCTGGGAAATGCGCTACGATTCGCGTAATTTCATTATCCAATGCTTCGCTACTTTTTTTGCGCCCCAAATACGGGCTTAGCGCAATGGCATATCCTAGCTCATTTACCGCCAAAGGCTTATTATTTCTATCCAAAATCTGCCCACGCGCGGGGACTTGCATCTCCGTGCGAATGATATTATTAAGTGAGAGATTCAAAAAATGCTCGTGCTTTAAAATCGCTAAATAATAAAATCGCGCCAAAATAATAAAAAACACCGCGCCAATAAAGCCTAAGGCTATTTTATACCTAGAATCCATCGTCCCACCATTATCAAAGTCTCAGCGAAAATATACCACAAAATCATCAAACTTAAAAAGTTCGATTCGCCACCAAATGCGATAAAAGAGTTGATGATTAAAAGCAAAATATAAATGATTGGAATGTAGATTAGCTCAAAGAGATTGACGAATCTAAACATTTTTTCAACCCTATCAAACACAAAAATATACACCAAACAATACACCACAAAAAGCGTCCCCGGGGCGAATCCTTTGCTTGACTCCATAATGCCAAGCGTGATGACAAAGGCAAAAAGCGAGTAATATCGCTCTCCTTCAAAGAGCTTGACAAAGGTTAAAAATAGGATTCCAAATAATGGTGGCAAAATGATTTGCATAGAGCTAAGCGCGTCATAAACAAGTAGAAAGCCGATGATTAGGCAAATATCTACAAAGTTTTGAGAAGAGCTATTTCGTCGCATATAGGAAACTTTTTGCATTTCACACAATCCGCCCATATTTTTTGATTTGGCAAGGAATCTTTGGCGATTTCCTTAAAGCCGATTTTACTAAAAACTTCCTTTTGGTAAGTCAGCGTTAAGATTTCTTTTAAATTTAGCGATTCGCCCTCTTTGATTAGATGCAATATTAGCGCGGTGGCAATGCCTAATCTACGATAGGATTCGCCTACGATTAGTGAGCGCACTTCGGCTAGATTCATCGAGTGAATGTGGAGCGCAGAAAATGCGATGATTTTGCCAAAATTTTCGCCAAAATTTTCGCGCACCACGCTATAAGAGCGAATCGAAGTCGCCATTTCGTCCTCTGTCCTATCCAAAATAATGCCCCTTTGCACTTCGGGTAAGATAAGATTTCGCATAGCTGGAATGTCGCGCAAAGTAGGCTTTGTAATGCTAAATTTTGTTTCATCAAATTTCATATTTTACCTTTAAATGTGATACATTGTGCGTAAAATCGCGTGGCGCAGGGATTCGATGCTATCTTTAAAATCCCTTTGCCCTAAATCTTTTTTTGTTACCGACACCAAAATTTTGCCCTTTAGGGCGTGAATCTCGCTTTTTTTAAGTTTGTCAGCCTTAGTGAAAACTTCTAAAATATCGGCATCGGCGCGTAGATTTGAGCGCAAAAATGCGCGAATCTCATCATCAAGTGGCAGATTCGTGTGGCGCGAATCAATTAGGTGGATAAAAAGCTTAATAGATTCGCGCTTTTTTAGGAATGCGCTTAGGTTTTTATCCCACGAATCACGCTCGGTTTTGCTAACCTTGGCGTAACCAAATCCCGGAAAATCTAAAATGTGAATGGTGAATTCGCTTTGTTTGCAATTTGGTCTTGGGTATTCATTTGGATTATTTTCGCATAAAACTTCGCTCGATGGACGCCCAAGTCCTATCTCGCTTGTTTCACGCGAAAATAATCCAAAGCAACACCGCAATCCCTTCGATTGTTTTTGCGTTTGCTTTGCAGATTCGCCACTATTTCCGTCATTGCGAGGCGATTCATCGCCGAAGCAATCCACAGATTCCCCCTCCCTTGCGGAGGGGGCTAGGGGGTGGGTAATTTTATACACTTTCCACTTAGACTCAAAAAAATTCACCAGCCTTGTTTTCCCCGGTGTGGCGGAACTTTTAGCCAAATTTTTATTATTTAGCAATGCGTTTATCAGCGATGATTTGCCGACATTGCTTCTGCCTAAAATGGCGATTTCCGCGCTTAAAATTTGTGGCGCATTTGCGATACTCGTGCAGGATTTCACAAAGCGCGATTCCACCACTTTCACGCTACTTGCCATCTTTTTGCTCCATTTGAAATATGAGCTTTGCGGGTCTGCCTTGTTTGCCTGTGATATTCACAAAGCCGATTGAATTGTTGATGATGATTTCTTCGCCTACAACGGAGTTTATTTTGTCATTTTCGCTAACTTTTGCGTTGCCTTTTAGGCGATATTCGCCACTTTTGGGGTCATAAAAGACTTCATCGGCTCTGCCTTTTAAAAGACGATTGTCATTTGTCGTAATGGTAAAATCCACGCCTCCAAATGCCGAATATTTCAGCGGTGTGCGGTTTTTGTCAATGTTTATCACAACTTTTGGCGCATATAGCTCATCTTTGCCCTTTTTGATTGCCACGCTGTCGGTTAGCTCGATAATCCCGCTTTTTTCATCTGCGCTAAAATGCAATGCGCTTACTTCAAGTATGTTTGCCTCTTCCGCAGATAGCGCATTTAATGCGACAAATGCGACACATACAAGCGCGAATCGTCTCATCTTTTATCGCTTTTTAGTTTGATTTTTGCTTTGATATTATCCGCCTTAATAACGCCATTTTGCGAATCATAGCGGATATTTTCGCCCTTTATATCCTCGCTTTTGCTTTTGATAAAAAAGCCCTCTTTACCCGTGAGTTTGCGCGTTTTCAAGTCATAATGCGCCACTTCACTATACATTTCATAGCCGTCCCTTATGTCGCTTACGCCATTATCGAAAAAAATCTCATCGCCCATTCGCTTCGCGCTTTTTGCCTTTAGCAAATCAAAAGATTCGCCCTTGCGCTTCAAAGTAATGTCGCTTAGCTCCTCAAAACTCTCTTTTTTCGCGCTATTTGCGCCTTTC
>JBNMJF010000223.1:0-3615 GCA_050873665.1 Helicobacteraceae bacterium | reverse complement strand
CCTTTCATATTCTCTCCAAATTTGTGAATTTGCGTTTTTGTAACTTCCTTTGGCATAGGCTCGATAACGCCACTATCGATATGCTTTTTCAAAGTCGCTAGTATGTCTTTTTCCATATTTTCGCGCTCCTTGCGTTAAAATTAAAATGCGACTAATTCTAAGCAACATTCGTTCCGCACCATAAAATTCCGCAAATTTTGCAAAGAATCTGCTATAATTCCTACTTTTTAATTTTTGAAATTAGGTGTATTTTTGAAAAAACTATTGATTTTTATCGCATTTTTGGGGCTTTGGAGTGCGAATCTAAGCTCCATTCACGCAAAAGTAATTGATTTTGATATTTATAAATTAGATGCTAATCCATTCTCAAACGACCCCGTTTTGCTCGTAATGTCTGGGATTCAAGGCGATGAGCCCGGCGCATTTAATGCTACTTCGATTCTTATTACGCATTACAAAATCACGCGTGGTAGCCTTTGGGTAGTGCCGAATCTCAATCAACACAGCATTTTAAAAAACAATCGCGGGATTTATGGCGATATGAATCGCAAATTCGCATATCTCTCGCCAAGCGACCCTGAATACGGCACGATTCAAAAGATAAAGGCGTTGATTTTAGATGAGCGCGTGGAAAAAATACTGCATTTGCACGATGGGAGCGGATTTTATCGCGAGACTTATATCAACGCTATGCTAAATCAAAATCGCTGGGGGAATTGCTCGATTATCGACCAAGACACGCTTTTTACGAGTGGTGATTTGAATCACAATATCACGCAAATGATAGATTACATAAACGAAAATCTACTTGATGAAATCCACCGCTATCGAATCCGCAATACACACACAGCGCAGGGCGATGAGGAGCAGATTAAGAGTCTAACTTATTTTGCCACGCTAAATAAAAAAATGGCGTTTGCAAGTGAGGCGAGTAAATCTCTGCCACTAAAAAAGCGCGTGTATTATCATTTACTCGCCATTGAGGGAATGTTGCAAAATGTGGGCATTGAGTTTGAGAGGGATTTTGAGCTAAGCGTAGAGCAAATTGGCGAAATGCTAAATTATAAAAGCGCAAATATCGTGGTAGAGGGCATTATCGAGCTTCCACTGCATAATATTAAAAATACGCTAAATTACTTTCCACTGCCAAAAGGCGAGGTGGCTTTTAAGTCCAATACGCCTATTGTGTGGCTTTTTGAGGAGGGCGGAATCTATCGCATAAAAAATGGCAATCGTCCATTGACTGCGCTAAAGCCGTTTTTTATCGACTTTGATACTAGCCTAAAGCGTGTGGATTTGATAGTCGATGGAGCGGAAATAAGCGCGGAAATCGGTAGCGTAGTGAAAGTAAAAAATAGCTTTAGTGTGAAAAATCTGCCATATCGCGTGAATGTCATCGGCTATTCAGGGAAGGGAAGCGAAGTTGAGATAGAATTAAAACGGCGCGATTTGATGGGGAAATTTGCCATTGACAAAGCAAATACAAAATTTCGCGTGGAATTTTATAAAAGCGATTTTGGGGGCGAATCGGGCAAATCAGGCGAATCTAATAAATCTAGCGATTCAAGCGTAGATTTGCTAGATTCGCCCTTAGATTCGCCAAAAGATTCAAAGCCCAAAAATTCAAGCGGATCCAAGCAAAAATCCAAAGAAAAATTTAGCGGAATGATAATCGTGGATTTTGATGATGAAACGACAAAAAAATAAAGTAAGCGATTTTGCAAAGATTCGCCACCTTACCACAAGGCGCGATAAAATTATATTGCTTTTTTTTCTGCTACCTGCGACTTTTTTGCTCTCACTCATTGAGACATTTGCCATTAGCGTGATTATGCCTTTTATCACCCTTGCATCAAGCCCTGAGCTGATTTTTAAGAATAAATATGCTCGGTTTTTTTATGAATCGCTGGGCTTTGATAATGTCATAAATTTTATGGTATTTTTTAGCGGATTTTTGATTGCGTTTTATGTGTTTCGTGCGGTTTATAATGTCGCTTATTCTTATGCGCTGAATCGCTTTGCATTTAGAAAATATCATTTTTTTGCGTATCGATTATTTTGCAAGGTGGTGGAACTAAGCTATATTGATTTTACAAATCGCGATATGGACGCGATTCGGCGCGATATTACAACCGAATCGCTAAAAGTTTCTATCTATATCCAGCAAATGCTAAATATCTGCGCGGAAATGCTGACAATCGCGCTAATGTATGCGCTTTTGCTCTTTGTGAGCTGGAAAATGACGCTCGTGCTTACGCTGTTTCTTTTGGCAAATATCATTTTAATCATTAAGACGATTTCTAAAAATATCCAAAAGCAAGGCGCAATCAACGCTGCTATGGGCAAAGCCGTGTTTTCTATCATATCAAAGGCGTTAGGCAATTTTAAGATTATCAAGCTAAAGGGCATTCAGCAGGGCATTT
Source organism: Helicobacteraceae bacterium (assembly GCA_050873665.1). Classification (GTDB taxonomy): domain Bacteria; phylum Campylobacterota; class Campylobacteria; order Campylobacterales; family Helicobacteraceae; genus NHYM01. Next base: position 1,192 of record JBNMJF010000223.1, on the reverse strand, counting down.
TGAACGACTTTGATTGTGCTAGTAAAAAGCGCGTGGATTCGGAGATAAAATACCAAGTCCTAGCTCCACTGCCTAGATTTATACTCGAATCGCTCGGGCTTTGCATACTAATCGCCGCGGTGGCATATATCCTAATCCACAACAACTCCGCCGCCTCCGTGATTGCAATCATTTCAATGTATGCTTTGGCACTTTATCGAATCCTCCCTGCCATCAATCGAATCCTATATAGTTACAACTCGATGAAATACAACAAAAAAGGCGTGGAAATCGTCTATGAAAATCTGCTCTATCACACCGAGTATGAGGACAATCAGCCCATAAATTTTACGCACAAAATCGAGCTAAAAAATATCAGTTTTGGTTACAAAGATGGCAAAAATGTCATTAGCGATTTTTCGCTTACCATCAATAAAGGCGATAAAATCGCATTCGTGGGGAAATCTGGCGCGGGGAAAAGCACTTTGATTGACTTAATCATCGGCATTTACAAGCCACAGCGCGGAGAAATACGAATCGATGATATTTTGCTAAATAACGAAAATCTCCGTGCGTGGCGCAAAAAAATCGGCTACATTCCGCAAAATATATTTTTATTTGACGGAAGCGTGGCGGAAAATATCGCTTTGGGCGAGAAAATCGATGAATCGCGCATCATAGAATGCTGTAAGAGAGCGAATATTTGGGAGTTTTTAAGCGAAAATAACGGCATAAATACGCGCGTGGGTGATAATGGCATAAAGCTATCAGGCGGACAAAAACAGCGAATCGCCATTGCAAGGGCATTGTATGACAACCCAGAAATTTTGGTGCTTGATGAAGCCACGAGTGCGCTAGATTCGCAAACGGAGGAAAATATAATGAATGAAATTTACGGCATAGCGAAGGATAAAACGCTACTAATCATCGCCCATAGACTAAGCACCACAGAAAAATGCGAAAGAGTGATTGAGGTGGGATAAAAACTAAAAATTTGCGCAAAAGTGTGAAACTACCCTACGCCGCCATTGCGAATCGCCCCGTCATACTGAGCGAAACGCAGTGTAGCGAAGTATCCAAATCTAGCGAATCTAAAATAATAATGAATCAATGTTCCAAAAGTGAATCAAAATAATCTCGCTTGGTGGTTTAGGATTTGTGGTGGTTAGGGAGGATTCTACTTTTTGCAAAAGCAAAAAGTAGCAAAAACTTT
>JBNMJF010000222.1:0-3624 GCA_050873665.1 Helicobacteraceae bacterium | reverse complement strand
CAAAAAAATCGCCTAAAAATCGCGCTTTAAGGTAGGTGTGAAATGTGGCAAAGAATGAGTGCGTTTGGCAAAGTCGCACTTGGCGTGATGATGGGATTTACCTTAAGCATTGCGCTAAGTGGCTGTGGCGCGAGTGTGGTAGAAAAAGCGGTGATAAAAGAATCCGTAGTTATCCCGCAAAAACACAAAAAACATCGCCACCATAGGCATTATCATAGGTTTTAAATTTGCGCAAATGTGGCGAATCTAGGAAATTTGCCTTTGCGATTTGAGTGTGATTTGGCGTGAATCTATGGCGATTCGCCACGAATCCACGCCCACTACTTGTCATACTAAGGCGACTTTGTCGCCTCAGAATGACGAGTGAGGGCGTAGATTCCGCTTCGTGCGGATTTTTATTTTTTGATTTTTGGATACTTCACTACGCTTAAGTAATGACGATAAGATTGGATTGCTTCGCCTTGCCAAAGGCAAGTCTCGCAATGACGGCATTTTTCATACTCAAGCGATTTTCGCTCACAAATCACACAAAATCACAAAACTAATCGCCCTCGATTAGCTCTTTTAATTTTATTGCGCGGGATTTTAGCTCGGCTAAGTCGTTTGTGTCTCTAAAATACTTGCAAAATGCCTCTTTTGCGCTCATTAGTTCATCAAATGCTTCGATTGCCATTTTGCCCTCCGCCGTTAGTGTCGTGCCACTGCCACCTCGCCCCCCGATGAATCGCTCCACAAGTGGCAAATCTGAAAGATTGTTAATCGTGTCAATATTGTCCCACGCGGCTTTGTAGCTCATTTTCATCGCTCTGGCACTTTGTGAAATCGAGCCTGTTTGCTCAATCCCGCGCAACAAATCCACGCGCCCAAGCCCCAAATAGTTTTTGCCACTTTCCTTTACCCAAAATCGCCCATAAATTTCCATTTCAAATCTCCTTTAAATTTTAAGATTCGCCCACATTTTGCCACGAATCGCTACGAATCCAAGCCAAAATCAATCAAAAAATAGATTGATTTTATGCCCTTTTTTCTCCTGATACATAAGTTTGTCCGCTTCGATTATGCAAGATTCGATATTCATTCCTTTTTGATATTCGATTATGCCCTTGCTTACGCGAATCTCATAGCGATATTTGCCGCTTTTATTTTTGCGCTCAAAATCATCGATGATTCGCTCCCAAATCGCCTCAATATTTGACATTTTGTGATTCGCAAAAACGACTAAAAACTCATCGCCACCGATTCGCACGATAATATCGCCACGCCGTAAATGTCTGCGAATAGTCTTTATCGTGGTGGCGATTAGCTCATCGCCAAATTTATGCCCGAGCTTGTCATTTGTGCTTTTTAGATTATCAATATCAATTACGCAAATATGTAGCGTGGTGGGCAGTTTTTTGAAAAGGATAAATTTCGCCAAAAATCTGCTAATGGCGTTTTTGGAAGCGATATTGTAGTTTGCTATCATCGAATCAATTATGGCAAAGCCTTTGCGCCGATTAAATGCGCCTGTGAGCTGGTCGGTGTTTGCGATTAGATTATTTTTGATTCGCCCAATGATGATGATATATGAGACTATACAAGTAAATAAAATAAACATATAGCCCAAAATCCAATAAAAACGCCTATCTTTGAAATTCGTGTATTTTATAAAGGACTGAATGCTATTGATATGATATGGGCTGTCAAATTTATCGATGGGCTGAAATGAGAGAAAATACATTTTATTCGTCTCAATAGTGTAATCCTCGATTTTAGATTCGGGGAAAATCGCCTTGTAAGTGAAAATCCCATCATTTGTCCTAAACTGCCCAGCGTCATTTAACTGCATTTGCACCCACGCATCGGGGTAGAGAAAGGATAGATTTTTATTGCCCAAATAAATGCCATTTAGATAATTATCATTTAAAATATATGAATCCTTAGAGACTAAATAAAGTCCGCGAATATCAATTAGAGACGCCAAATCCAAATACGCCACGATATAGCCATAAATATTGCCATTGCGGAGCAGTGGATAGCTTAAGATTCGATATGAAGTTAGCATTCTATCGCTGTAAATGATAGTGCTTTTAACGGTGCTTTTTGCTTTGTGTGGCTCAAACTCTAGCATTTGGGCGAGTTTAAGATTATTTGCGTAGATAAATTTGCCATTTTGATTGGCAATGCCTATGAAATCATAAGTCGTATTTTGCTTTAGAAAGGATTCAACGCTGCCATTTTTGTAGGCAAACTCTAATAATTTCACATAATCGATAAAATAGCGCACTTGGCGGATATTGATGGATTCGGCGATATTGGCGGTGTTTGTGATAGAAAGCATCACTTCTTTTTCGTTGATAGCGTTTCTGTCGTTAATGTATTGAATGCGATTTATGACAAATAGCGTGGCGTAAAATAGCGTAAGTGCGCCAATCATTATAAATAAAATATGTAAATGTTGCCTTACTATGGACTTTTTGATATTTGTGTGAGTCATTATATTTGCTTTATGAACGGATTGCTAGTCGCCTCGCCGATATAATATCCTTGCGAAAATTCTACGCCTAATTTGCGGACTAAATTATGCACCGCTTCGGAATGCACATGCTCGGCAATGCACTGAACGCCGATATTTTTGGCAAATTCCGCAATGGAGCGGACGATTTTGTGGCTAATGGGATTTGAATCCATATTTTTGATGAATCGCCCATCGATTTTAATGTAATCAATCTGCATTTTGATTAATCGCCCAAAGTTTGAATTCGCATAGCCAAAGTCATCGATAGCGATTTTAAAGCCCATATCTTTCAAAATCAAAATATTATTCACAATCAAATCATCATCATCAAATTCAATATCCTCCAAAATCTCAATGATGATTCGGCTAGGATTTATGCCGTATTTTTCGCAACGATTCCGCAAGTAATCAATCGTTTGCGTGTCTCTAATGTCCTCTTCGGTGATATTTATGGAAAATTCCAAATCATTTTTCGCAAAAGCCTTAAAGCTATTATTGATGATAGAATAAGTAATGCTTCGCATAAAGCCCATTAAGCGCACTTGCTCCAAAAAGTCAAATGGATAAAGCACACGATTATTATCTAATAATCGCGCAAGGCACTCGAATTTGGTGATTTTTTTAAGTTTATTATCATAAATGGGCTGATAAAAAGGCACGATTTTGCCCTGCTGAACGGCATCTTTGATAAGGACATTATAGGCGATTTCCTTTTTTTGTTGCTCTTTAAATAGCTCATCATCAATATCCAAAAAATAGATTTTTGATAGCAATTTTTTGGCGTGATTTAGCGCACTAAAGGCTTTTGGGATAATAATATCCACTTTTCCCACCACAAGTCCGCTAGAAATCATCACATCAACTTCGCTAAGATTCGTGCAGGATTTGCGCTCGATGATTAGCGTCTTTAAAATATGCGCAAACTCAATGCCACGCCTTGAATCGATATTTGGAAATAAAATGCAATATTTATCATCAGAGATTTGAAAAAACTTCGCCTCTAGTGGCAAAATCTCACTAATTAGATTTAAAATCTCCTCTCCAGCCTTTGAAACGACATTTGGCGAGTAAATCGAAAACCACTCATCTAAATCCTCTAGCTCAAAAAGCAACACCATAGCCTCTCT
>JBNMJF010000221.1:0-3638 GCA_050873665.1 Helicobacteraceae bacterium | reverse complement strand
GGGCGTGATTGTAAATGAATCAATGCTTGTGGCGTATTTTTTGGCGTTAGATTCGCCAAAAAGCCCAGCATCTTCGCTTCCATAAGCGTTTTCAAAATGTTTTAAAAAAACTTTGATTAGCTCACTATTTTCCACTCCGCCGTTGCCTTGCGCTAACAAAACTCTATCTTTCATCAAAATGCGCCACCTTTTTTGTGATTTTTTAAGCAAGTATAATCAATTTAATGTTAAAATCCCGCATTTTTTAATTTTACGGGGGCAAAATGCAAGTAGAAATGTTACAAGCCAAACTGCACCGCGCGACAATCACCGATGCGAATCTCAACTATCAAGGCTCAATCACCATTGATAGCGCGATTTTACAAGAGGCAAATCTTCGCGTAGGACAAAAGGTAGAAATCGCAAATATCAACAACGGCGAACGATTTAGCACTTATATCATCAAAGGCGTGGCAAATAGTGGCACAATTTGCCTAAATGGCGCAGCCGCTAGAAAGGCGCAGGTGGGCGATAAAGTCATCATTATGGCGTATGCGAGTTATAGCGAATCGGAGTTAGAATCTTATGCGCCAAATATTTTACTACTAAATGAGCGCAATGAGATTATAGCGCACAACACGGAATTATAAAGGACAGCACAATGTTTAATCCCAATGATTTTAGCAATATGTTAGAGCAGCTTCAAAGCAATATCAAAAATATCGAGGAGAAAAACGCAAACACGATTTACACGGCAAAAAGTGGCGGTGGGCTTGTGAGCGTGAGCGTGAATGGCAATAGCGAAGTGGTGGATTTGAATATCGACAAATCGCTTTTGGAGGATTTGGAGGCGTTGCAAATACTGCTGATTGGCGCAATCAACGAGGCTCTAAAAAACGCAGAAAACGCAAAGAAAAATAGCGCGATGGAGATTTTGGGTGATTTTTCGCCGTTTAAGTAGATTCGCTTTATGCGGATTCGCCTTAGGTGGATTTGCTTTAGGCAGATTCGCGCCAAAGAGATTTACACGATTTGCATTTTTTGCGCTGTGTGTGCTGTGTGCCATTTGTGGCGCGAATCTTGCAACTTTAAATGCTTACGATTTTAGCAAATGCAAGGAATTTTATCTAAACACTTCGCAGGTTTTTTCACTTGAACTTAGCGCAAATGGCGCGGATTCAACCAAAGAGATTCGTGCTTTTCACATTGGTGAGGGCAAATATTTGGCATTTGTGGGAGTGGGAATCGACAGCATTACAAACGAAAATATCCTATTTTACGATAGATTCGTAGGCTTGGCACTTTTTAGTGGCAAAAAAATGACGCCAAAATATGATTTGCTTCCCATCACAAAAAGCGTCCAATCGCTCCCACTAGCAGGGATTACGAGCGATTCGACAACGCAGGGCAAAATCATAAGCACCCAAAAATCACTAAAAAACAAAGCGCAGTTTTCGCGCCAAATCCCGCCAAATGCGATTTTAAGCGACATTTGCTATCAAAGCTACGGCATAAGCGTGGGGGCGAATCGCTTTATCGATAAAGCCTATATCACGCGCTTTTTGGCGGAAAATGGCGCACGGATTTATAGCGACATTGGCTTTGAGATAGAGACGCAAAAAGGCGCACTCATCGTAAAATCAATCAATCCCTTTGTGGAATTTAAATTTGTTAGGATAGTGGATTCAAGCGCAAATCGTGCAAATAACGCGAATCGCGTGAATCAAAATAGCAAAAATCGCACGAATCAAGCGAATTTAGCAAATCAAAAAAGCACAGACAATCCCAACGAATCCTTACGCATAGGCGATGAGATTTTGGCAATCAATGGCATTAGCGTAAAAAACGAAGATGAATTTTTTGACATCGCATCAACGCTTGAGATTGGCAAAAGGGCTACGATTCGCATAAGGCGTGGAAATATCATTATGGAATTTTCCTTTATGCCACTAAAAAGAGAGCGCGGGTTTGATGAAAGCGGGACGCTGTTAGATTTTTTTGGCATTGTGGTTGATGAGCGATTAAGCGTCATTCGTGCGCCAATGAATTCGATTTTTAAAAAAGGCGATAGGATTTTGCGCCTAAATCAAATCAAAGTGAGTAATAAAGCCGAGTTAAATGGCGCGATTTGGCGCGTGTTGCGTAGCAGACAAGATTTTTCATTTTTGCTAACGCGCAAGGATTTTGAGTTTTTTATCACTTTTAAAAATGAGGTTAAATGAAGCGATTAGATAAGGTTTTAGGGGATTTTGAGCGATATTTGCAAGGGCATAGCACAAAAATTATGCGAAGTTTTCACCCAAACTTTGAGGGCGCGTTTTGGGAAATGGTGCAAAATGGTGGCAAACGATTCCGCCCTGCGCTTCTTTTTTGCGTGGTTTTGGCAAAAAGGCAAAAGGCGATTGCTAACGCATTTCAAGTCGCTTTGGCAATCGAATCGCTCCACACTTATTCCCTAATCCACGATGATTTACCCGCTATGGATAATGCCACCTTGCGCCGTAATCACCACACTTTGCATACCAAATACAGCGAGGCGGACGCGATTTTGTGCGGTGATGGGCTAAATACTTATGCGTTTTATCTAATCGCCACGGCAAATTTTAGCGATAAGATTATGCGCAAATTAAGCGAATCTTTGGCGTTTGGTGGGCTAAAAATGGTGCTTGGACAGGCACTTGACTGCCACTTTGAAAATAAAAAATTGCCACAAAAAAAGTTAGATTTTATCCACGAAAATAAAACCGCAAAGCTAATTGCTTCATCGCTTGAAATGGGCGCAATCATCGCCAAACTGCCTAAGGCGGAGCGCAAAAAGCTCTATGATTTTGGGATAATGTTAGGATTATTTTTTCAGATTCGCGATGATATTTTGGATAAAACTTCCACAAGCGAGGGCAAAAGCGCAAATGTCGATGAAAATAAAAATAGCTATGTGAATCTGCTAGGGCTAAAAGGTGCGCAAAATGCGATGGATTCGCTAAAAAAGACGCTGTTAGATTCGCTTTTCAACCTAGATGAGAAAATCGCAAAAAACTTGTATTATTTGCTAAATAAATATTTGCTAAAAGGATAGAGATGAAAAATATTTTGATTACAAACGATGACGGCTATGAATCGATTGCGCTAAAGGCACTTGTAGGCGCATTGCAAGGACTAGGGCGCATTATCGTAGTCGCACCAGCGAGTGAAAAATCCGCCTGCGGACACGGACTAACGCTCACAAAACCACTGCGATTCATCAAAGTGGGCGAGGATTTTTACAAACTCGATGACGGCACACCCGCAGACTGCGTGTATTTGGCACTAAACACGCTTGGAATTACGCCAAATCTAATCATCTCAGGCATAAACATAGGCTCAAATATGGGCGAAGATGTAACCTACTCAGGCACCGTTGCAGGGGCGATGGAGGGCGCGATAAGAGAGATTCCTTCAATCGCACTCTCGCAAATCGTAGATGACAAAAACGAAGTCTTTGAGGGCGATTTCGCCCTTGCCAAAGAAGTCTCGCGCGATTTGGTAGAAAAAATCCTAAATGGCACATTCCCGCTCACAGGGCGCAAACTACTAAATGTGAATATCCCCAAAGTCAAAAAAGACGCATACAAAGGCGTAAAAATCACGCAATTAGGCTACCGAATCTACGGCAATGACGC
>JBNMJF010000220.1:0-3646 GCA_050873665.1 Helicobacteraceae bacterium | reverse complement strand
TGTGAGCGTTAAAGAAGTAGTCAATTTTGCCGTGATAGCGCAAAATCTTTTCGTCTGAATTAAAATTATTGATTTTCATTATCCATACTCCGTTTGGTTGCTTTGAGTGCCGTATTTTTTCAAATACCACTCAATCGTCTTCTCTATGCCACTCTCAAAGCTATGCTTTGGCTTCCAGCCTAGTGTGCTTTGAAGTTTGCTTGAATCTATGGCATATCGCCTATCGTGTCCCGCCCTATCTTTGATGAAGCGAATCTGCTCTGCATAGGATTTCTCTTTGGGCATTCGCTCATCTAAGTAGGCGCAGATTTTCTTTGCAATATCAATATTTTCTTTTTCCTCGTTACCACCGATATTAAAGCACTCAAAAAAGACTTTATTTTCATTGAAAACTTGCAGGTTTTGCGGGTGCGAATCTTCATTTAGAAATTCCTCCCCTATCGAATCGCGACTTGCAATCTTGCCTCTCGCATACTCAAACACCGCGCAAATCGCATCGCAATGGTCTTCCACAAATAGCCAATCACGCACATTTTTGCCATCGCCATAGATTCCTATTTTCTTCCCAGCCAAAGCATTGCGGATAATAGTGGGGATTAGCTTCTCATCGTGCTGGTTGGGACCATAGTTATTCGAGCAGTTTGTGATAACCGCGTGTAGCCCGTAAGTATGGGCGTAACTTCGCACAATCATATCGCTAGACGCCTTTGAAGCAGAGTATGGCGAGTTTGGCGCATAAGGCGTGGATTCGCTAAATTTGCCTACCGCACCCAAAGTGCCATAGACTTCATCTGTGGATATATGATGAAAAAGTGCGCCCTCAAAGCCTTTTTTGTAGCAAAATGGCGAATCTAGCCAATGTTTATACGCGCAATTTAGCAGATTCCAAGTGCCATAAACATTGGTTTTTATAAAAATTTCGGGGCTTGAGATGGAGTTATCCACATGCGATTCGGCAGCAAAGTGAATGACGCAATCGATATTATACTTTGCAAAAATCTCAGCCACCAGCGCAGAGTCGCAAATATCGCCTTGTATAAAATGATAGTTCTTATACTTTTCTACGCCTTTTAGATTCGCCAAATTCCCCGCATAAGTCAGCAAATCTAGATTCACGACAAAATAATCTTCATTTTGCCGCAAAAAATGCTCTACAAAATTGCTACCGATAAATCCCGCTCCACCCGTAATGAGAATGCTTTTTTTCATTTTTACGCGCTCCTTTTTATGTCAAAATTTTATGAATTTATTTTATCAAAATCTATTAAATTTTTTAGATTCGCCTTTGCTAGGCTGTCCCTCCAATGCGGAATTTCTATGCCAAAATACGCTTTGATTTTATCTGTATCAAGCACGGAGTAAAATGGGCGCATAGCAACGGTTTTATACTCGCTACTTTTTATCGCGCGGACTTTGCAAGAGATAGTGGGATAAGTGTGCTCCAAAAGTCGCACGATTTCATAAGCAAAGTCATACCAACTCGCAACACCCGCATTGGCATAGTGAAAAATTTCCACTCCTTTTATATCGCTAAGTTTTGGCAAAATCGTGCAAATCGTCCGCGCCAAATCCCTTGCGTTTGTGGGTAAGCCGATTTGGTCGCTCACCACAGAAATTTCGTTGCGCTCTTTTGCCAAACGCGCTATGGTTTTGACGAAATTCGCGCCAAATTCACTCCAAAGCCAACTCGTGCGGATAATACAAGAATGTGCCAAATTTTGGCTTAAAATCGCCTTCTCCCCCGCGAGTTTGCTTTTCCCATACACACCAAGTGGCGTGGTGGGCGCATTTTCGGCTATGGGCTGATACGCCTTGCCATCAAAAACATAATCCGTAGAAATATGCACTAGCTTTACGCCAAATTTTTCACAGGCTTTGGCGAGATTGAGTGCGCCTTGTTCGTTTATCTCAAAGGCTTTATCCGCCTCACTTTCTGCCTTATCCACCGCCGTGTAAGCAGCGCAATTTATAAGTGCGTCATAGCCTTGTAACGCTTTTTGCACAGCCTCAAAATCACAAATATCCACCGCATTTTTATCCACAAAGCTAAACTCTAAACCCCTAAATTCGCCACTAATAAAGCGAATCTCACTACCTAACTGCCCACCCGCACCTGTTACTAAAACTTTCAATTTTACCTCTTTTTAATTGTTCGCAAAACCTAAAATAGCTCTTTTATTTCGCTTAATTTGGGCGCAATTAAATCTTTTTGGCTCAAAATGAGTTTATTTAAATCATAAAAATCGCCCCAATTTATGCCAATTTGCGCGTCATTCCACAAAATCCCTCTATCACGCTCTTTGTTATAATAACTATCGACTTTATAGCTAAAAATGGTGTCATTTTCAAGCACCAAAAAACCGTGCGCAAAGCCCTTAGGCAAAAGCATTTGGCGTTTGTTTTCCCCGCTTAGTTCTACTGCTACAAATTTCCCAAAAGTCGCTGAATTTTTGCGAATATCCACCGCCACATCAAGCACACGCCCACGCACCACGCGCACGAGCTTTGTTTGCGCGTGAGGCGGTAGCTGAAAGTGTAGCCCTCGCAAAACCCCAGCATTTGAGAGGCTCTCATTATCTTGCACGAAATCAAACTTTTGCCGACAAAAATCCTCCAACAAATCAAGCCGAAAAGTTTCGCAAAAATACCCGCGCTCATCGGCGAAAATTTGTGGTTCGCAGATGATGACACCATCCAACTTTGTCTTTATAAATTTCACGATTCAATCCTTTTATCTTGTCAAATTTGAATTTGCTTCATTTGTAGCCAAATTTAACAAGTATTTTCCATAGTCATTTTTATTCATCTTTTCGCCTAACTCTCGCAATTTGCCCTCATCTATCCACCCGTGTAAAAAGGCAATTTCTTCCAAACACGCGATTTTGAGATTTTGCCTTTTTTGCAGTGTTTGGATAAAGCTACTTGCCTCAAGTAGCGAATCGTGCGTGCCTGTATCAAGCCACGCAAATCCTCGCCCCATAAGCTCGCATTTGAGCTTTTTTTGCTCCAAATACATTTGATTAAGCGTGGTGATTTCTAGCTCGCCACGCGCACTTGGGCGGATTTGCTTAGCTAGGGCACTCACACCGCTTGGATAAAAATAAAGCCCCGTAACCGCATAATCACTCTTTGGCACACTTGGCTTTTCCTCTAAGCCGATGACTTCGTATTTATCGTTAAACTCGGCTATGCCATACCTCTGTGGGTCGCGCACCTTGTAGCCAAAAATCGTAGCAAAGCCTTGCTCCGCGCTTTTCACTCCATTTTCAAGGAGCGGTGTAAGTCCGCTACCATAAAAGATATTATCCCCCAGCACGAGGCAAGATGGCGAATCACCCAAAAACTCCTCGCCCAAAATAAAAGCCTGTGCTAGTCCATCAGGGCTTGGCTGCGTAACATAGCTAAACTCCACGCCAAAATCCACTCCACTCCCCAAAAGTGCCTTGAAATTCGCACTATCTTGTGGCGTAGTGATGATGAGAATCTCACGGATACCTGCCAGCATAAGCACGGAAAGCGGATAGTAAATCATCGGCTTATCATAAAGGGGCAAAAGCTGCTTGCTGATACCCTTTGTGATGGGGTAAAGCCTCGTGCCAGAGCCACCTGCCAAGATTATGCCTTTCATTTGTGTCCTTTTTAAAAT
>JBNMJF010000219.1:0-3646 GCA_050873665.1 Helicobacteraceae bacterium | reverse complement strand
TATCCAAACAAAATAAATCCGCACGAAGTGCGAATCTTTGTAAAAGTTTTTGCTACTTTTTGCTTTTGCAAAAAGTAGAATCTCTCTATCCTCACAAACCTAATCCACTTGATTCGCTTTTGCATCATTGATTTTCCTTATCGTTTAGATTCGCGTGATTTGGATTTTTTGCGCTGTTGCGTTCAGAATGACGAGTTATTTTGGATTGCTTTGAATTGCGTTGCGATTCGCGCAATGACGAATCTGTCGCCGAATCCACCGAATCCCTTAGCGCATTTATGCTTAGCGATGAGAGCAATTCCTTTGTAACTTCATTTTGCGGATTGGCGAAAATGTCCCGCACAAAGCCAGATTCGACAATCTCACCATTGCTAATCACGCACATTTTCTCGCAAATCGCCTTTATGACATCGATTTGGTGCGTGATTAGGATAATAGTAAGGTTTAGACGCGCTTGAATGTCGCGCAGTAAGGACAAAATCGACTTTGTAGTTTTCGTATCAAGCGCACTTGTCGCCTCATCGCATAGCAACAAATGCGGGTGATTTGCGAGTGCCCTTGCAATCGCCACGCGCTGTTTTTGCCCACCGCTAAGCTGACTTGGATAGTAATGCGCCTTATCGCTTAAGCCCACCAGCTCCAAAAGCTCCGCCACGCGCGACTTTATGCTTGGCTTTTTCCACTTGGCAATCTCTAGGGCAAATGCGACATTTTCAAAGACGCTTTTGCTACTAAGCAAGTTAAAATGCTGAAAAATCATACCGATTTTTTGTCGCTCTGTGCGCAAATCTTTGGGCTTTAGGGTGCGCAAATCCTTGCCATTTACGATGACTTCGCCACTGCTGGGCGATTCTAGTAGATTTATGGTGCGAATGAGTGTGCTTTTCCCCGCGCCACTAAAGCCGATAATGCCGTAAATCTCGCCAGATTCGACACGCAGATTGATATTTTTTAGCGCGTGAAAGCCATTTGGGTAGATTTTTTGAATATTTTTTAGTTGAACCATATTTTGTTAAATCCTAAAATATTGAAAATGTGGCGATTCGCGCGGAAGTATTTTTGATGAGAAATCGGGGTTTTGCGAAACGAGCGACAAAGATAGAACATAAAGTCCATCGAGGAAGTGAGTTGAAGCAATCCCCGATTTATCGCAAAAAGACACTCGCGCTTACCACTGGAATCGTCCGCCAAAACTCACCTTAAAGTAATTCGGCATTCGCTTAATATTACCCACTTTGTCGCTCACTCCGCTTATGTCTATCATTTTTGTGCTTGTTTGAATCGTAAAGTCTAGGAAATGCACGATATTTAGCCCCGCCGTAAATATCGGTCCGTATGGGTTTTTGTGCATATCGCCCATAACGCCAAAGCGGAAATCCACCCAGCGCAAATCTAAAATCATACCACCGCCCACCATTTGATTTTTCTTGCCCGGCTCTAGCGTGTCATTGGGCGTTAAATCTATGTCTGCCAAAAATGTCAGCTTCCACACTTCCGCGCTAAATCCAGCGCGGACTTGCGGGAGAATGCGATATTTGCCATTTGCCGTTTTTATCAAAGGCGCATTTAGATTTTTTGCCACAATCCCTAGCCCAAGCCACTTCATCGTCCATAGCGCACCCAAATCCACGCCAAAAGTATGCGTGTAGCGGAGATTATCACGCACATTGCCAAAGTTAATCTTAAGATTATCAAAGTCAAATTTTTGCGAGTTATCCATACTTGCGGCAAAAATGTATTTCAAAGTCGCACCCAAATGCAAGTCGCCCAAAGGCATCGGAATCGCATGCCCATAAGCGATAGGAATCTCAGTGATTGCAACGCCATTTGCGTGGAGCTTGTGATTCGCGCTACTTGATAAAACCGAGTTGTTATTGTATGCGTCCGAATCTGCTGTGCCGAGTGTGATTTTATCGCCACTTACGCCCACTTCAAAGTAATCATTGCCATTTTGGATAATGATTCGCTTATGTGTGCTATCTAACTCCACTCCAGCGAATCCATAAATATTCGCCAAAATCCCCATACCAATCGCGCCACGACTTTTATTGCCCTTGATATGCCACGCAATGCCGTTATTTGAGCTGATAGTCAAGCCGTTTTTGTTGATTGTATCTACAATGGTAAAGAGACTATCAAGCGCAGGGCTAGTGCCTTTGGAGATTTTGATACCACCGACAACCCCTAAAATGTCGCTCATATTTGCTGTGCCACCTTTTACTTTATCTACCAAATCAGGAATCTTGCTAGGGTCGATACCACTTACAATATCATCTAAAATATCAAGTGCGGTATTGTTTGGGTGGGATTCGGCTGTCTTTTTGATTGCGGTTTGTAAATCGTCTTTAATTGTAGCTAAAACTTTGCTGTCCGTCAATTTGTCTTTTACATTATCTAGCGAACAAGTATCGCCACCAGCATTAGTAGTTGTGCCATTTACTTTTCCACATAAATAATCTCCCAAATCCTTGCTTGTGGGCGTTTTTCCTTCCCCGCCTTTGCCCGTTAGATTGCCAAAAACTTCGCCTAAAAGTCCTAATTGGATTAAATCCCATTGATTATTAGCGTCCGCTTGTGGAGCAACGCCATTTTTAAGACTAAAGGTTACAGGTTGATTGCCCCCCCCCGCTTGAGTTTTAGTAAGCCCATTCATCTCATCTTGGATATTTTTTAGCGCATTCACATCAATGGAGGCTAACTCCAGCACATTGCTATCCGCATAGCCCACGCCAAAGCTATATGCGATACTCGCTTGGCGATTCGCCCCTAAAATCGCGGGGTTGTAATATACCGCCCACGCATTTTTTCTATATGCGACACCAGCACCGCCTACAGACGCGGGAGTATTGCCGATTTGCCCAAATTCTAGTGCGATTAGATTGCTAGTGAGAAACAAAAACGCTACAAACTTTTTCATAATCCACCTCCATTGATTAGGATTCGCCTTAATCATCGCTCAGCAAAACTTTTTTCATAAAGAACATACAAAATATAACACCTAAAATCCCAAACATTACAAGAAACGAACCAATCATTACATTTTCTCCAAATTTTTAATTTCTTTGCTTATCCATAATAGGCTTCCGCAAAAAACTACAATCAACAAAACCATAACACCAAAAACAATGCACCCATCGACAAAATCCAATTCGCGCCGATGAATGAAAGTGTATCCAATTATGGCAAACAAAGTTGTTAAAAACACCACCATCAATGCCGTAAGGACATTGATTTTTGATTTTACCGCATCTATTTTGCCCATAATATTCCCTTAAAAACTAAAGCTACCGCCTAATTTCACGCCAAATTCGGTAGGCACTTTGGAAATCAGCTTTGACATTTTTGTGCTTGAGAAAAACGCAAAGTCAAAGTAGCCAAAGCCGATTCCCGCGCTTACTATCCACCCGTCTTTGGCGTTTTTCTCTTTAATATCTTTTGCCGCGCCCAATCGCAAGTCCAAAATCCCAGCATTTAGCATAGCTCCAAAGCTAATATACTGCACCTGTCTGCGAATCACGCCAATAGAATTCGCCGTATTATCGACTTTGGTGTTGAATCCGCTGAATTCGTAATTAGGCTTTAAGTCAAAGTCCATTGCCAAAGTCGTAAGCGGAATCGCCCTTGTAGAAATGCCTAAGCGATATTG
>JBNMJF010000218.1:0-3685 GCA_050873665.1 Helicobacteraceae bacterium | reverse complement strand
GTAATAATCCACGCGCTTTTTTATGTAGTCTAAATCTTTGCGCGAATCTAAGTCGCGTAAAATTTTCTCGCGGTTTTTGGGGAGCAAAAAGGACGGCGTAAGCATTCTGCCAATGCCGTTTAGATTGTAAATAAAGCGATTTAGACTTGTTTGCAATGAATCCTACTGTGTTTGTGGAATTTTCGCATTTTTGTTTGAATTGCTCGAATCTTTTGCATTTTGTTTGAATTGCTCGAATCTTTTGCATTTTGTTTGGGTGATTTAGCGGATTTATTTGATTTGGCGGATTTTGGCGGCTCAATAGATTTAGTAGATTCGCTAGATTCAGCGGATTCGTTAGATTCGATAATCTCAATCGATTCGCGTAGTTCGCGGGATTTTTCTGTCTCCATTGATTCACGCGCTTCTTTTTCTAATTGCGCTTTGATTGCGCTAATGTCGCGCGTGGAGTTGTAAATCATCAGTGCGACTTCAAAATCCAGCACCCCGCGCCGTTCATCTTTGGTGATAGTGATAGGAAATGCGATGCGGACGCTATTTGGCAACGCTTTGACATTGGATAGCAGATTTCTAATATTTAGCAATCTGCGCGTCTGCCCCGTGATTTTAAAGCTATGAATCATAATGCCATTTTCCGCCTCCACCACGCCTAAATCCTCGACATTCGCGCCTTTTATGTGCGTCCTAGCGTATTTTTGCAAGTCTTTTGCGCTCAGTTTGTGCTGTAATCGCTCAAAAACCTCCATATTATCGCGCAAAATGTCCGTCTCACTACCTTTTAGTCTATCTAGCGTTGTGTTGATTTGATTATCCAAGATATTTGTCTTTCGATATTCCATAATCACGGATTTGTAATTATCCATTAACGGCACGAGATAGATAAATACGCATAGCACGACTATCGTTATATACAAAACCAAAAATATAATATTTTTATTCCAATCCACATTGTCTATTATGTCAAAGATACTCATTTATTCGCCCACCGTGCTAATTGAAGTAAAGTTAAACCACCCATTTGGCAGTGCGAAAAAGTCCGCACGAGTTTTGGTAAATGTCGCCCTAAGCGGTGCTTCCATAAGAAACGCATACGCCTCGCGTGTGGGCGTTATGCCTTTGATTGTCAGTTTGCTTTCCTCTAGCATAATGTGATTTATGGTGATTTGGTCGGGGATTATGTCAAAGAGCTTTTCCACAGCCACAATCACATCGCCATTATAGCTTTGATTAGTCGAATCCAAGCTAATTTCATATCGCAGATTGCGGACATTTTCGTTTGTGGTGTTGATAAAGGCATCGTGTTCGGTTATATCGCCTCCAGATTGTTGCGTGTGCGCTTTTATAGCAGTGATTTGCAACTGCAAATACACGCCATAGCCGTAAATAATCCCCAAACTTAGCAAAATGTAAAATATCCAAATTTTCGTCAAATGCGAAATGATAGATTTTTGTAGTGGCGGTGTGAAGCTGTATTTCATACTTTTATCCTTAGTTCCATTTTTGCGAGTCGCTCGATTTCCGCGCAGACATCTACGCGCAAAAACTGCGTCTCTAGCATCATATTATTCGTCAAATGCGTGATAGAGCTATCGCTAATCCCACTTGCGTCCAAAATCAGCAATTCCTCGATAAAATCACTCGCATATCGCTCATCGCGGTTGAAAGTATTTAGCGCTTCTTTTATGATAGTTATCATCGTATTTGCGGTGCTTAAATCGGTGAGATTGTTTTTTTGCGATTCCTCCTCGCTTTTGCTATCAAAATCTTTGATGATGATATTTTCGTTGATTTCCCCAATCGCTTCAAATTTCACCACATCATCATCGCTACTCTCCAATCCCTCTTTAATCTCTAAATTATTTTGTTCAAAAGGAATGTAGCTACCATAATACACGCCACTTTTATCGGCTATCATCAGCGAACACGCGCCCTTTTCTTGCAAAATGTAGAGCTTTTTTGAACCATCTAAGCGCGGTTTGATTTTCTCATAAATCAAACAAAAAGGCGAAAAGATAAAATCCACGCCGTGAATCTTGCTAAATTTGCTACGAAACCGCGCCATATCATCTTTATCAATATAAGCAAACCACCTGCGATTCACTAGCATAATCATCAGCGTATTTGGATTTAGCCCAAAGGCTTCAAATTTGCGGAGTTTATTTCCGCTAATCAAACCCTGCTTTTTCGCCCTAGACATCGTGGCAATGTAGGTGTAAGGATAGCCGTTTTGAATGTGGCGGATATATTTTGCCGCCTCGATTGGCAAGTCGCCATTAACCGTGCGGAATGAACGCTCCTCGTTGTGCTGGGCGTTTTTGTGGTGGGTAACTTTGACTTTGCAAAGCTGCACATCGACATCAACAGAAATTATCACCTTTCGATACAATCTGCCAAGTAATCCCACAGGCTCAACCCTTTATTTGAAATTTTGCGGATTTTACATTTTTTTAGTTTAAGATTCATAGATTTGCGCGAATCTAGCCACGAATCAATGCTTAAATCCACGAATCTAGGCTTGAATCTACGAATCTAAGCCCCGAATCTCAAGTGTGAATCTTAAGCCCAAATCCACGCGAATCCAAGCCCGAATCCAATCTCACAAATCCCCAAATCCGCGCTAAATCCCTACGGCGCACTAAAAATCTTGCGATTTAGGTATTTGTAATTCACACACGCGCCGTTTAGCCCTTTATCACACGCGATTCCATACAATTCTAACGCCTTTTCGTAGTTTTGGCGCACACCATTGCCGTTTTCATACATTACGGCTAAATTGTTACACGCGCTTATGATTCCGCCCTCACACGCGATATTTAGGTATTTCACAGCGTTAAAACTATTGCGCGGTGCGCCGTGTTTGCCCGATGCGTAGAGATAGCCCAGATTCGCACAGCCAATCAAATCGCCCTGATTACACGCCACAAAGTTCAAATCCACCAAACCTAACTTTTCTTTATTTAGCCCAAAAATATTATAAGTGTTGCTTAAAAGCCCCAGATTATAGCACCCAAGCGCACTGCCCGAATCACAGGCGAATTTATAATACTGCAACGACTTGAAATAGTCCTTTTTCACGCCAATGCCGTTTGCAAACATATAGCCCAAATTATTGCACGCGAAAACATCGCCACCACTGCAGCCCACCATATACAGCTCACTTGCCATTAGCTTATCTTGGGGGATTTGCTCACTGCCATTATCATAAATCGATGCGAGATTCGAGCAAGCAAGGGCATTGCCACCGCTACACGCCTTGCGATAGTAGTGCATAGCCTTTTGATTGTCGCCATTTGCGCCAATGGCATACATATACATTAGCCCAAGCCCCAAGCACCCGTCCGCATCGCCTACCTCATCACAGGCTTTTTTAAAGAGATTGAATGCTTCGACATAGTTGCCCTTTTGCGCTAGTGCAATCGCTGCGTTTGTCGCGCTACTAACGGCAAAAAGTGGCGCAAACCCCGCTATCATAAGCGCAAGTAATAAGATTTTTAAATTTTTCACAATCCGCTCCTTGTTTGATTTGCTAAATTTTCAAGCAAAAATAATGCCAAAGGGGATTTTGAAGATATTTGCGGTGAATCTGTGGGGGAAATGTGTGAAAAGCAGATTTTTTGGATTGTTTTGCGCGAATCTGCGCCATAATGCCGTCATTGATAGGCGAATCCACGATTCGCCTATCAAT
>JBNMJF010000217.1:0-3688 GCA_050873665.1 Helicobacteraceae bacterium | reverse complement strand
CACAGCAATCAATAGCGAATCCACCCTTTATATTTTTGGTGATACTCACGGCATAGCAGATATAGAGAAAGTCTTTTTGATTGATGAATCTTATAAGCCAAATGATTTTATTATCATTTGTGGGGATTTTGGTGTGATTTGGAGAGATAAAGTTGATTCAAATGAATCTATATTGATTAAAGAGTTTAAAAAATTGCCTTGTGAGATTTTGTTTATCGATGGTAATCACGAAAATTTCAATAGATTAGCAAAGCTAAAAAATATTAAGCGGTTTGGTGGCAATGTCGGCGAATACATTAAAGATAAATGCTTTCACTTAAAACGCGGTGAGATTTATAACATTGCCAATAAAAATATCTTTACAATGGGTGGGGCAAAAAGTATTGATGTGGCTTATAGAGAGCGTAATATCTCTTGGTGGGAAGCAGAAAATATCACCGAATCCCAAGTAAAATATGCTTTAAAAAATTTAGAAAATTTTAAAAGCAATATTGACATAGTCATCACTCACACTTGCCCTAATAGCTTTTTATCACATATTGATAAACATTTAGGATTAGAAGTGCAAATCAATGACAATAATTCCGTGTGGTTAGAGCTTTTAGCACAGAAATTAGCATTAAGACAAAGTGGCAAAATAGATTGGTTTTTTGGACATTGGCATAGTGATTTTGATTTTAACATAACAATTCAAAACGAGCTAGATTCATCAAAAACTCTACAAATCAATGCGCATTTGTTGTATGGGGAGATTTATTGTGTGAGAAAGTAGAATTTTTTAAAAAAAATATAAAAGGACAAAAAGTTGTCCGCTTTTTATGTTGTAATTTCATTGTTGATTTTTTTTACAAAGGATAGCAAATGAAAGTGCAACTAACTGCGCTAAATAGTGCTAAATTACAGCGACTTACAGCGCAAATCAAATGCCAAAAGGCAAAATTAGGCGAAGCGATAGAGTCAATAGAGCAAAGCGAATGCGAATTAGGCGAATCTTATCGCAAATCCTGCAAAAACGGCTACAAAATCGCCAAGTGGATTTTACAAGCGAGAAAAGAGCGATATTTGCTAAAAAATAATATCGCGCTAAATAAAATTTTTGCCTTAAGCAATAAAAGCGATTCGCACACAATTAAGGCATTTTTTAGGAATCATAATAGCGATAGATTAAGCAATGAAATCTTTGATAAAACTTTTGCAGTGGCGCAAAATCGCAATGTCAAAGTCGTATTTGTCGCAGATAAAGGCGGAGCAAAATATTTGCCTAGCGAAAATCTCATCAAAATGCTATCAAATGATTTGCCAAAGGCGCAAAATGCCACACTATTGCTTCACGCACTAATCCATAGTGTGAGCGTTAAATCTTTGCGCGACTTTGGAGGCGCGAATCTTTGCGATAAAAATTTGCAAAAAATTATCGCAGAAATACAAGATTTATACCAAATTGCTAAAGCACAAGAGATGACACTAAAAGTGTGGTGCAATCGCAAATGCTATGGATTTATGAATCTAAAAGAATTCCTAGCAGACCTTGCGAATCCTATCTTTAGAGATAGTTTGGCAAAAATAGGCATTTTAGAATCAGTAGTAGAAAAATATTATAATTTTTTGGAAGTAAATCTTACAAATGGAGGTGCAAAATGAATGACAAATCCAAACTAAATGGCGAATCCACAAAGAAAAATCGCGCTACTATGCCACCGCAGGATTTTATCAAAGGAATGCTGATTCATAAACTCTATGATTGCTATGATAATGAGTGGCGCAAATATTTTGCAATGTGGGATTTGTGTGAGGATATGAATCGCCCACTATTTGACGCTAACAGCGATAAAAATGGTAGCGATGAAAATAGCGAAATGATTGAAAATCGCCATAAATCTATCGTTGATTTTCCTACATTTTTGTTACAAAGCTATAAACTTTGGGTGGCTGAAAATGATAATATAAGCCAAATCCTAGCAAAAATCCCGCACAATGGAGAAAATCTGCTTGAATTGATGTGGTATAGCGAAACTAATAAACACGCATTTTTACTCGCATATCGCAACAGAAACGATTATAAAGATTTTATTGAAACTATGTTTTATTATCGTGTGCTTTTTGATTGCTTTGTGATTCGTGGGAATGTGGGCGAGATTGTAGGTGGTGAAAAATTTGCAGAATTAGCGCAAATGCAAAGAGAGCTAAAAGCAAAATGCGATAGCAATGCTTGGGGCTATCGGTGGCTGTGGGCGTTTTTGTATCATTTGCGATTGAATCGCAATCTTATGGGACGCGATGAGATTATGAAAATTGCGACTTATGAAAATATCGCATATCCGTCAAATCGTGCGAATCTAGCAAATTTTGTGGCGAATCTAGTGGCTAATATAAGCCCTGATATAGTGTATAGAAGCACGAGATTTTTATTGCGCGTAAATAGCGATAGGTTTTTGAGCGAACCTGCAAACTAAACAAAGGAGGCAAAAATGACTAATACAAAAAGACGCAAAATAACATTAGCGCAGTTTTTTCGCTGGAGAGAATATAGCACATTTTTGCTTGAGCTACCAAAGCCTTTTGGCTTAAGTGAAAGCGAATTAAAAGAAGTGCTATATAAGCTAAATACGGCATTTAGGGCGAATCAAAAGTATTGTATCGGCGCTATATGCGTCCGTGCAGAAATAGAAAAGAGGATAAGTAAATATAAAGACGAAATACACGAATATGAAGCAGATAAATACACTATCACAAACGGAGTGGATTTGGTGTGGGTGGTGGTATTTTTAGGCTTTTATTTTGGGCAGAGGCGATTTGGCGCAGCTGAGTTATTTGAAGCGTGGCGACATTTGCTTAGGATAAGTATTATTTTGCCTACGCAAAAAGATGATGAAATATTGCTAAAAAAATTTATGCAACATATTGATTACCCAAATTTTATAGGAATGCGCTTGTGTAAATACGCCCATAGTCTTGGCATAAGTCATAAAATCACAAGTCCGCTTAATACTATGGAATCGTTGTTTTGTGATATATTTGGCGATGAGTGGGAATATTCTGGCTGTGGCGATGATGACGATGATGATTCGTTTAGGCGATTCGCGGAGTTTATGTATGCAAATGTGAGTTTTGAAGTGGTGGAAAATGCGTAAAAATACGAGCTAAAAAAATATTTTTGTGATATTTTTTAAGATTGCTTTTATTTTTTTTTTTTGTATAATCCGCGAAATTTTTTTAAAATAGGAGGTAAGAATGAGTAAGATTAGTTCATTTACGGGCAAAATAGGTTTGAATGATTTGATATGCGAGAATATTATGATTCCAGACTATCAACGCCCTTATGTGTGGGACACTGAGCGTGTGAAAATACTGCTTGAGGATTTGGACGAGCAATTAAGTGCAGAATCACAATATCTGCTTGGCAGTTTGATATTATATGAAAACAACGGTGAAATCGAAGTAGTCGATGGACAACAAAGACTTGTTACATTGGCATTGATTTTACGCGTTTTAGATGAAAAAAGCGATTTTTTAAATAAAAGTGAATTTGTGCATAACGATTCAAAAGTGCATATCAAAAAAAACTATGAGTTTATCAAATCGTGGTTTGAAGCAAGGCAAGATAAAAAGCCACTTTTTGTGCAAAATCTATGCGAAAAAGTGGAATTTATCTATGTCAAAGCACCCAGCCTTGATGATGCCTTTATAT
>JBNMJF010000216.1:0-3688 GCA_050873665.1 Helicobacteraceae bacterium | reverse complement strand
GTGGGTTTTCGAGCGTGAGGCTATGAGATAAGACTAGTCGTCTATCGAATAGCCGAACGCGATGAATCCCGCAAACTTGCCAAAGATACACTCGCGCATTTTAACTTGCGCATTTTCTGTCGCTTATAAGATTCCCTATCTTTAAATTATAGTTTGAGAGCATTTCTATGTCCGCTTTGGGGGCTTCTCCGTGCGTGGTGAGATAGTCGCCTAGCACGATTGCGTCAATGCCGTATTTGAAAATCTCGCGCTGATTGCGCCCAAAGACGACTTCGCGCCCACCTGCTAACATTAGGATTGAGTCGCGCAGTAATTCCCGCGCCATTATAATCGTTTGCAGTGCCTCATCACGGCTCATCACGGCGTTTGCAAGGGGCAATGACGCATTTGGGATATAGAAATTTATGGGACTGCTATGCGGATTTAGGCTTTGCAGGGCTTTTAAAAGCTCGATTCGCTGCGCCACACTCTCACCCAAGCCATAAATCCCGCCACTACATAGCTTTAGCCCCGCACTTAGCGCATTTTGGCAAGTCGTAAAGCGAGATTCAAAGCTGTGCGTGGTGCAAATGCGCGGAAAGTAGCTCTCCGCGCACTCTAAGTTGTGATTGTAGCTATCCACGCCACTTTGCCTTAGGTGCGCCAAAGATTCTTTGTCTGCAATCCCGCAACACGCAATGAGAAGCATTTTTGGCAATTTTGCTTTGAGCAAATGCGCCAAGTCCGCGATATATTCGCATTTTTTGCTTGTCAATTCTTTGCCCGAAGTTACCAGACAAAAGCCACTCGCGCCAAATTTCGCTAGATTCATCGCCTCTGCTAGGACGCTATCTTTGGGCTTGTATTTGTAGATTTGCGCGTTTTTGCCGTATTTCACACTTTGATTGCAATACGCGCAATCCTCCTTACACGCGCCACTTGAGACATTGCTAATCGAGCATAAAAAGACTTTTTTCATAAATTTGCCTCCGTTTTGATTTTGGTTGAATCTCGCGATTCGCGCTAGATTCGTGCTTTAGATTCGCACTAGATTCACACGATTCGCACTTTTGATTCGCCACGAATCTTTACGAATCTTTCCCCAAATCCACTTTATTTTTGCAATCCAAGCATTCCAAATATTTTTTTGTTTTGGTTTCTTTTAGCACTAGCATTCCTTTGGATTCACCCTTGTTGTCGCAAGATTCACACTTTTTGGCAGTCGGTTCGCCATTGCTTACAAATTTGCATTTGGGGTAATTCCCGCAACCATAGAATTTCCCGCGCCTTGATATGCGCTCCACTATGTCGCCACCGCATTTGGGGCATTTCACGCCCTCTACTATTTTGCGCTCTTTTTTCGCACCTAAGGATTTGGTATTTTTGCAATTTGGATAGCCACTACACGCTAAAAATGCCCCATTGCGCCCCATTTTTCGCACCATTGCTTTGCCACATTTTTCGCAAACGCCGTTTTCCGCATTTTCTGCGCTTAAATCGCTCGAATCGCCCTCACTCACGCCATTTTCATCGCGCTTAATGTATTTGCACTTTGGATAGCCACTGCACCCGACAAATTCGCCAAATCGGCTTTTGCGCTTTACTAGCTCTTTGCCACACTCGGGGCAGGATTCGCCTGTGGGTATGCTTTGCTTTAAGGACGCGATTTTACTTTTGCCCTCATTTATTTTTTGCATAAATGGAAAATAAAATTCGCGCAAAATCTCCTGCCAATCCGCCTTTTTCTCAGCTATGCTATCGAGTTTATCCTCCAATTTGGAGGTAAATTCCGCATCGACTATATCGCCAAAATGCTTTTCAAGCACCTCAACCACGCTAAACGCCACCTCTGTGGGAATCAGCTGTTTTTTTTCGATTTTAACATAATCTCTGCTTGTGAGTATGGAAATAGTCGGCGCGTAAGTGCTAGGACGCCCTATACCAAGGCTTTCTAGCTTTTTGACAAGTCCAGCTTCGGAGTAGCGAGATGGTGGCTCGGTAAAATGCGAATTCATCTGCAAATCCTGCACCGCAAGGGCGTCTCCTACTTTTAAGTCTGGCAAAATTTTGTCCTTATCCATATCGCCATAGACTTTGTAAAAGCCATCAAATAGGATTTTGCGCCCACTGATTTTAAACAAAGCCTTATCTCCACGCACAAAAACGCTTTGCGTTTGGGATAGCGCGGGATTCATTTGACACGCCAAAAAGCGATTATAAATGAGCGTATAGAGCTTTAGCTCATCTTTTTCTAGGAATTTTACGGCAATCTCTGGCGTAAAGCTAAGATTTGTCGGGCGAATCGCCTCGTGCGCCTCCTGTGCGCCCTTGCTCTTTGTCGCATACACGCAAGGCTTTGTAGGTAGATATTTGTCGCCAAAATTCTTTTTGATATGCGCCCTAGCACTTGCCACCGCCTCTTTTGCGAGATTTAGGCTATCTGTCCTCATATAAGTGATTACGCCCATAGTGCCTTGATGCGTTTTCACGCCCTCATAGAGCTTTTGGGCTATCATCATCGTTTTTTTAGGATTAAAGCCAAGCGAATTACTCGCACTTTGTTGCAAGGTAGAAGTCATAAATGGCGGTTGCGGGGCGATTTTACGCTCTTTGCTTTCTATATTTTCAACGCTAAATTTCGCCTTTTGACACGCCAAAAGTATAAGATTCGCCCTATCTTTGTTTGTAAGGCTTAGCTTTTCAATCTTTTTGTCCTCAAACTCCACAAGCTCGGCGTTTAAATCCGCCTTAAAAATCATATCAATGCTAAAATACTCTAATGGCACAAACGCCTTTATCTCGCGCTCTCTATCCACCACGATTTTAAGCGCAGCACTTTGCACTCGCCCAGCACTTAGCCCTTTTTGAATCTTTTGGGCTAAAAGTGGGCTTAGTTTGTAGCCTACGATTCTATCAAGCAAACGACGCGCTTGTTGCGCATTTACGCTATTCATATCAAGATTGCGCGGATTTTTTAGGGCGGATTCGATTGCGCTTTGCGTGATTTCGTGGAAAACTATGCGTGGCAGGGTGGTTTCGTCCTTATCAATGGCTTTGGCTATGTGGTAGGCAATCGCCTCGCCCTCTCTATCCTCATCGGTGGCGAGATAGACTTGCGTAGCGGACTTTGCGCTAGTCTTTAGCTCTTTGACTATGGCGGAATGCTCTTTGGATATGCGGTATTCAGGGACGAATCCATCATCGGCGATTTTTATGCCAAAGCTACTTTTGGGCAAATCGCGTATATGCCCTTTACTTGCCACTACCTTGTAATCACTGCCTAAAAAGTTCTTTATCGTCCGCGCTTTCGCTGGAGACTCCACGATGATTAGTTTCAAAAAATGTCCTTAAAATTAAAATTTTGCGCGGGATTCTAACATAAAAAATTTAAATCGCTTAATTTTGGTGTGGGATTTGTTAGCAAAAAGGGAATTGTGGTATTTAATGGCGAATCGAGTGTGATTCGCGCATTTTGATTTATTGATTCGCGCCGAATTGCCCTTTTTAGATTCGCCAATTTAGGCGAATCTATGCCGAATCTAACTCGAATCAAGCGCAAATTAAGCCGAATCTACGAATCTTTTCCCCACAAAAGCGATTCTATTTCCTCATCGATTTTGCTATCATTTTTGCGCTTTTGGCTAAATCTCTCTAATGCGCTAAAGATTTCCTCAAATTCTTGGGGATTTTCGCGTTTGTATTTTAGCAC
>JBNMJF010000215.1:0-3708 GCA_050873665.1 Helicobacteraceae bacterium | reverse complement strand
TAACTTTATAGAGATACAAATAAGGCGCGGTGGTAGAATCAAGGATTTTATCTTGGACTAAAGACGCGCTATTATCGGTGGAATTATTATCAAAAACATAGATTTGTGCGCTTGGCAGGACA
This sequence comes from Helicobacteraceae bacterium, assembly GCA_050873665.1. Classification (GTDB taxonomy): domain Bacteria; phylum Campylobacterota; class Campylobacteria; order Campylobacterales; family Helicobacteraceae; genus NHYM01. The sequence goes on along the minus strand of JBNMJF010000215.1, from coordinate 3,586 downwards.
CTATGAATCTCATCGATGACTTGGATAATGCTTAGCGATTCGTTGTAGCAGGGGATAATAACTGCGATATTTTTCATATTTTGCCTTTGCGTTTGTGTAAAAAAAGCGAAATTTTAGCATAAAATTTGGCGGATTTGGCTAGAAAACTTTATGGCGAATCTAAAAAATCGCAAAAGTGGCACGCTCGGCAGGACTCGAACCTGCGACCTACGGCTTAGAAGGCTGTTGCTCTATCCAGCTGAGCTACGAGCGCGTAAAGTGCGGGATTTAAAAAAAATCGGTGGCACGCTCGATAGGAATCGAACCCATAACCCTCAGATCCGAAGTCTGATGCTCTATCCAGTTGAGCTACGAGCGCAAAATCGCAATATGGGGTGAGTGATGGGATTCGAACCCACGACCCCCAGAGCCACAATCTGGTGCTCTAACCAGCTGAACTACACTCACCACGATGCTTTTGATTTGTTGAAAATGGTCGGGGTGAAAGGATTCGAACCTTCGACCCCTTGGTCCCAAACCAAGTGCGCTAACCAGACTGCGCTACACCCCGAAAAAAGGTTTTCACAAAATCAAAGCCGATATTTTATTACAATCATTGCCTAATTGTCAATAATTTGTAATAAAATTATAATTCGCGCTTATATTTGCCACAGATTCGCACAAATCTAGCTCACCAAATCATACACCACATTCACACGCACTTTTTTGCTTCGTTTTGGCTTGGGGAACTGCCCAGCACTGCGCCTTATCGTCTCAATCGCATCGTCATTTAGGACGCTATGTCGCCCAGCAATTACGCGTATCCCCATAACCTCGCCACTTGTCAGCAAAATAAATTCCACTTGAATCTTATCTTGCAATTTCCGCGCACGGGCGATTTTAGGATAGTGGCGATTTTTGTTGATAATATCTAAGATTGTCGCATACAGCGCGTCATTATTACCTAAAATCTCTACTTTTGCCCCTAGATTCGCACTCGCACCCATTGTCGAATCTAAGTCGCTTTCCGCACTTTCGGCAATTTCTTGCATTTCATCTAACATTTGCTTTTCGGCGGGGATAAAGGACTTTTTATGCGCTCTGTGGTGATGATGGCGGTGCTTTTTATGAATCTTTTTTGCTTTGCGACTATCGATTGCCTCACCGCTGATATTTTCTAGGCTTAGGCTTAAGGCTTGACTAGGCATTGATTTGATATTCTCAATGCGCTTAAAATCCACCACCAAAAACGCAAACAAACTGCTATGCAACGCAAATGACGCCACAAATCCAATCTTTAGCGGAGAAATGCTACTTAGTTTCTGCTTTAATGACAAATTTTTCGTGCCTCCTTTCTTTTAATATGTCTAAAATGTCGATAAATGCTTGAAATTTCGCATCTTTATCGCTCACAAGCTCCACCAAAGTGGTGGATTCGACTGCCTCTATGCGCTTTTTTGCCTCATCTATGCTTATTTTCGCATCATCGATATAGATTTTGCTGTCCTTATCAAGCATAATGCTTAGCTTTTTTTCATCTTTGATAGTCTCTGCGGAGTGCGATTCGGGGACTTTGATTTTGATATGCCCTTGCGAGATAAAAGTCGCCACGCTTAGCACAATCGCAAGTAACACAAGCATAATGTCAATAAATGGGACGATATTTAGCCCTTCTTTGCGCGGTAGTCTCATTTTTGCGCCTTAAAGCGATTGCTTAAAATATCTACTTTGCGCAAAAACGCATTATAAATTATAAGCGTGGGAATCGCCACCAAAAGCCCCAGCGCGGTAGCTTTGAGTGCCAAAGAAAGCCCCACCATAATGTCTTTGACATTCATATCGCCACTCATTCCCATATCATAAAAGGTTATCATAATGCCAATCACCGTGCCTAAAAGCCCGATATACGGGGCGTTTGAGTAGATGATATAAAGCGCGGTTAGATTTTTGGTAATCGCTTCTTCAAAGTCATCTAAGTTCGCGTAGTCGGCAAATTTAAGCCGTTTGTAAAAAATCACGCGTTCCACGCTAAACCACACGACTAAAAAGCTCATAAATCCCAAAATCGCAAAGATTGCCAAATCCACATATTGCTTTAAAAGCTCCATTTTTACGCCTTTTTGTGAAATGTATTTTTAAAAATATTTTGGCGAATTTTAGTATGCGAATCATAAAAAGAAACTTAATCGTAAGAATTGTTTTTACTTTATGACAAAATATAGTAAGAAAATTTTAAGAATTTATGCTACAATCCGCGCGAATTTTTAAAAAAAAGGGGTTACGATGAAAAGAAATGCATTTTTAGGGGGGGGGGGAAAAATCGCTTTTTCTCCGTCATTGCGAGATTCGGCGTTAGCCGAATCGTGGCAATCTACTTCATTTTTACGATTTTATCAAATCTTAACGCCATAGAATTAAATTCAATTCCGGGCTGTGGTCCCACTTCAAATTGCACAATAAGCACAGATTATGATGAGATTACAAATAGTGGCACTCACAATGGCAAGATAACAATAAATGCGCGAATCGGCACTTTTACAAACTATGGCATTGTAAGTGTGTCAAATGTAGGAGGCACAAACGAACAATTTACTATTGAAAGAGGCTATATAGGGCATTTTATCAACTATGGCACTTTTGATAGTCTTAACAAAATGGGACTTTGGATTAGTCAGAATGGTAGTGGTGTAAGCAGAGTTACAAACTACGGCATTATGGGTTCTGTTAATACGCAAGTTGCAGCTACACCACTTACGCTAAATAATTTGGGGCTTATGGGAGCAAATAACAGCCATATTGGCGTAGTGAATGGTGGTAAAGTCTTAATCCAAAATTACTCATTAAAAATCAATGAAACGGCTTCGACATTTAATAGCTTTACGAGACTTGATACTACTAATCCTACAAATAATTTCTCACACCTTGTGATAGATATTGGCAGTGGTGGTGGCAATATTGCATTTAAAGATAATGATTCAAAAATTATCTTAGATTTTGACATTGGATTTGAGCTAGGCAAAAAATACTCGATAGGCAAAGTCGCTACTAATCAAAGCGGTAATGCTGCTTTGGGTGTGGATTTCCCGCGTTTAACTACACGAAGTGATATTTATGATTTGACGCAAGATGGCGATAGTTTCATAGTAACTCTAAAGCCACATAATAGCACCATCGGCAATCTTTACAAAGCAAATATCCGCACGATGAATAATTTTTTGATAATTAGTAATTCAATGATTTATCCACATAAATATAGTGCGAAAAGAGCGCAAAATAAAAGGCGTGTGATTCGTAGGGTGAAAAAGGTGGCGAATGTGTTTGATGATTCGTCATTGCGAGAATCTGCGTTAGCAGATTCGTGGCAATCCACATTAGAATCCCTACAATCCCACGAATCCTTTTCCTACAAAAGCAATTCAAATTATTACGCAAATAATCTCACCAATCAAAGAGCAAATCAAACTAATCAAACTCGCCGTAGAATCACAACTAATCGCACTTCATCAAGCCCAAGCACCCAAAGCAACGACAACTATTACTTTATCCTAACACCCTTTGTAAATCACAATCTTTTCTTTGAATCTGGGCGTTATAATCTAAGTGGCTT
>JBNMJF010000214.1:0-3713 GCA_050873665.1 Helicobacteraceae bacterium | reverse complement strand
CGAATCAAAATAACCTTATTTAGTAGATTAGAGCCTGTGGGGTTAAAGAGGACTCTTTTTGCAAAAGCAAAACGAAGCAAAAACTTTGCAAGGATTCGCACTTCGTGCGGATTTATTTTTTTGATACTTCGCTACGCTCAGTATGACGAATCCTCACGCCATCATTGCGAAACGAACCCAAAGGCTCGGCGTGGCTATCCAAATCAAAAGTTTTTGCTTCGTTTTGTTTTTGCCAAACAAATAATCCCCCTTAATCACACAAACCATAATCCACCAAGGAGGCTGTTAGATTTTAGTTTTTTGGCTTACTTTTGATTTAACGGACTTAGTTTGCGATTTAGCAGTTTATTGTTAAAAAGCGGGTTGATATTGGGTGTGAGTTTGTTGTCAATGCGCGTGTGGCAGGATATGCAGGTATTTAGCGCGATATGCTCTTTAATCGCCACAGAGTTGATTTTAGAGACGCTATGGCACTCGAAGCAGTCGCGCCCACAGCCATTTGTAGTCATCTGCGACTTTAGCTTTTCAGGCGTGTGGCAGACTTTGCAATCAAGCATAATCTTATGCCGTTCATCTTTGTAATCAATGCTAAAATGGCAAGTCGCGCAATCCCCGCCACAATCAGCAAATGCGCCCACGCATAGCGCAAAAAATAGCGCGATTTTTCTCATATCCCAAAGTCCATAAATCTAAGATTCACCATAAAACTATGGATATTTGCCTTTTGGCTAGTCTTTTTTAGCGTGGGGAATGGGTGCAGTCCCACTCGGTAGGCGACTTCAAGTCCAAAGCCCTGCGCAATATCCACAAATAGCGAAAGTGTAGCCGTTGCGCCGTGAAAATTATGTTGCGCGTCATTGATTTTGTGATTGATTAGCCCGTAAGACACGGCGATATTTGGAATGATTCGCCCAGATAATGCGCGGTAGCCGAGCTTTGCGCCGATATTTATGCTGTAAAATTCCCCCGCACTGCCATCAAGGCTAAGTGCGAAAAGCAAAGCATTATCCACAAAAATCCACCCTCTATCAAGGGCGAAAAATGCGCTGTGGTTTAGGTTTGTCGCGCTTAGCGAGTGGCGTTTGGATAGCATTTGATAGCCCACCGCAAATGAGCCAAATGTATCGCCATTTATAGGCGCGGGAGAGAAAATGGAGTGTGAATCTTGTGAATCTTGCGATTGATTCGCATTTGAATCTCTTGGATTCGTGCTTGAATCGTTTATAGAATTTATAGATTCGTCATTGCGAGATTCCACGCTTTGCGTGGAATCGTGGCAATCTATACAGGAATTTAATTGGATTGCTTCATCGCTAACGCTTCCTCGCAATGACGGAGTGGGGTTTAAATCGCTTGGATTCGTGCTTGAATCTTGCGAATCTTGCGGTTGATTCGCATTTAAATCGCTAGATTCGGCGTAATTTATGTTTGAATCTATATTTGAATCTTGCGCCGATTCGGCTAGATTTTCCGCATTGGCATTGCCACAAACAAGCACCAAAGCCACAATCAACGCTTTTAGATTCATTAACTTCATCGCCAAATCCTAACTTGTCGCATTTATCTCATCATAAGATTGGCGATAAATTTCTTGCATTTTATGCTCTAAATCCTCATACCATTTTGGATTATCAAAATTTGGCACAAATGCTTCCAAGCAAATCGCCCTAGCATTCCGTGAGCGCACTTCCAAAGTCGATGCGTCAAATAAATTTCTAGTATTTACTAGCACTATGGGTTGCACTCGCAGTTTATATTTTTCGATTAGAATTTTTGCGCCGTTTTTAAAAGGCAAAAAGTCGCGTCCGCCCTTGCTACGCGTCCCTTCAGGGAAAATAGCTAGGATTCGCCCCTCATTTAGCTTGTTTTTAGCCTCTTTGATTAGATAAATAAGCGACTTTTTGTCCTCTCTGTCGATTAAAATCATCTTTGGAGCTTTGAGCGCGTGTCCGTAAAGTGGGACATCGCCTAACTCTTTTTTCGCCACCCAGCAAATATCCCACGGATAGTAAGCCTCGAGGTAGCCGATATCCATAATGCCCTGATGATTTAGCACCAAAATCTGCGCGTCCTTGTCAAAGTCGCCAATGCGTTGCATTTTAAAGCCATTTAGCCAAAAAAACACACGGCTAGTTTTTCGCACGGGACGATTATGAAAGCGAAAAATATAAATATTTAGGATAATGATTGGCAAAATAATCGCCGTGCTTAAAGCCGCCCAAATCCCGCGAACACGGCTCATTTGACATTTGCCTTTTCAACCCACCCTGTTTTGTTGTCGGGCGTTAGGATTTTCACATAATCATTATGTTTGCTAATGATTTGCACCTCCGCATTTGCGGGGATTTTGGCGATTATGGTGGAATTTGTCGTAGGCAGTATGCGAATGTAGCTGTCATTTTTCATCGTGCCATTTTCGTTGAGATTCACGCTAATTACCACAAAAAGTAACAGCGCGATACCCAGCACAAGTGCGCATATACGGACTTTGCGCGGAATCTTGCGAATCAAAAACGCCACAAACAGCGCGAAGCTCACAATCAAAATAACGATATTTTTGAAAATCAGCACCTTATTTATGGGCGCGATTTCGGGGTTAATGCTAATATGCGCCTTATTTATGGCGTTTTTGATATGCTCTTGCTTGTAAGTCTGCGAAGTCAAGTCAAAATATTCAAAATCAAGCGCGGCGACTTGATTAGACAAAATCGCATAATAAATCCCGCTACTGCGCGAAATACCCTCATTTAGGCTCTCAAAACCTTGCTTTTTGATATTAGCAATCTTAAAATCCTCTAAATTCGCCCACTCCGCGCTTAAATCCAAAATAATGATATTAGTCTTTTCGTCAAATTCCTTTACGCTGTGATTGTGGATTTTAAGACTTTGCGCCACAACGCCGTTAAATTGCTTGTGATTCGCGCTCAAATCTATCGCCTCGCCAATCATCTCGCTACTCATCGCGCTGTCGCTAAAATCATCGCTATCCACGATGACTTCAAGGCGCGGAAACGCAAACTTTTTACCCACAATCTTAAAATAAATGATATTTTGCAGTGAGCCGTCATCTAACTGCTCCCACGATTCATCGCCGTTTTTGATGATAATCCCATCGCTATCTAAAAAGCCCATACTGCGCACTTTGGCATTTTCTAACACAAGGACGCTATACTTCACGCCCACAATCTCGCCGACATAGTGCAACTCTTTTGGCTCTAGCACTTCGCTTTTGACATACACTAGCCTACTTTGAATCTCATTTTCTTCTGCATTTGCATTTGAAAACACTAGCGCAAAAAGGCAAAAAACTAATAAAAATAAACTTAAAATTTTTTGTAAAAATATGTGTCGCATTGGTGGCTCTTTTTTAAAAATTATAATCTGCTTTAAGATTTAGCGATTCGCTTGGCAAATGGGGCGAATCTAATAAATCTAGCGAATCGGCTTTGTTAGATTCGGGCGATTTGCTTGATTTTAGTGATTCGGCGGATTTGTTTGATTTAATAGATTCGCGTGAATCTGCCACGCTAGATTCAACGCCACTTGGCGCATTTGCGCTAAAAATATTTTTTGGCATATTCGCTCCATCATCGCTTCCTAGCACTTTTTCAATGGCGCGTTCGGGGTGAGGCATCATTCCAAAGACATTTTTACTTTCATTGCAAATCCCAGCGATTCGCGCAATAGAGCCATTTATATCGCTTGTGTAGGTT
>JBNMJF010000213.1:0-3770 GCA_050873665.1 Helicobacteraceae bacterium | reverse complement strand
GAATATCGCCGATTTGCAAATCCTCCGCCTTTGTTAGCACTAATTCCGTTTTGCCATTTATGTGCTTTTCCACCCACGCTTCGCCACCTTGCGGTTTGCTAAGCTCTTTTAACAAATCATCGCTTTTATACATTGTCATCTCTTCAATGTATTCGCCCAAAGTTAGCATAAAGTTAGTAGAATTTGCCGTGCGAAAATCCGCACGATAAAGCGAAATTGCCACCGCCATAGCCTCTAGCACACGCGAAGTAACGCCCTCGCTAAATGCCTCCTGCACGCCACTTTTTAGCAATGGATATGCGGCAATGGTGCTAAACGCCGCCTTTCCAGCCATTGGCTTAATAAAAGGCTCACTAATAAGCGCAGTGGCTGAACGCACCACTTCTGCACTGCTTGGAATCTCATCGCGCAGGGTAAAAACACTCGCACTTGGAATTTTGCGCTTTGAAGTAGTCAGCAGTTTTTGTAGTAGGGCAAAAATTTTGCGCTCGATTCGCGCCAAATCGCCACTATAACTTATAATGATATTATTTAAAATCTCATTCACACGCACGGATTTTATGCCATCTATCTCCTCTAGGCTTAGGCGCAAAGGCATTGCTTGAATCGCAACGCCCCTTTTTAGCGCGTAAGAAAACCTCGCCCTATTTTTCGTGCTATGCACTAGCTTTAGGCGCACGGATGGATTTTGTGAGTTAGTCGCAGTTTTTGCCGTGTCGCGCGTGGATTTTAAAGCCATTATTTACTTTGAATCCACTTCCGCTTTGGCGTCTTCATATCGCTCTTTTAGCTCTTCAATGCCCATTTCAAAAAGATTAGAGATTTTGGCAAATCCTTTGAAAATCGCCTTTTGCGCATCTTTATTAGTAAGGATAAAAGTCGCCACCGCACCGATAAATGCGCCTTTTAGAAAATCCTGTTGTGTATTGCCAGAGTTAAAAAACGAGCTAATCGCGTTTGTGGTATTTTGCGAATTAGTGCTTTGATTCACACTTTGATTCGCGCCATAATTATTTTGATTCGCGCTAGATTTATCCTCGCTTTTTTTGGATTCATCGCTTTCTTTGGCGATATATGGGTTGCTTTGCAATGAATCTAAATTGCAATTTTCATTACTTGCCATTTTTAGCTCCTAATAATTTTGTGTCATTAAGTGCGCTTACAGCATACACTCCCGCCACTCCAGCCAAAATATACGCGCCCGATTCAAGCAATGCGGCAAAATTGCTTTTGCTATTATCACCTAGCGCATTTGCCACGCCGATAGCGCAACCTGTCGCAATCGCCGCTTGTGCGCCCACTGAAATCGTATTGCTTATGGCTTGATTTTGCGAAACTACGCCGTTTTTGTAATCTTTGTAATTCACATAAGACGCCACTAAAAGCCCTGCTACACCGCCACTAACTGCATTTCCTACAACTGACCTTTTATCTCCTGTATTTAATATCATTTTTTATCCTTTTAATTTAGTGAGTTTGGAATAAGAGTCGCTCCTGTCGCGCTCGTTGTCGCTGTTGCCTCTGTCGCACTTTTTGTGCCTCGCCTTCGCCTTGTGGTTTTGGGTGCTGTGGATTTTGTAGCTTTTGTCGCTCTTTTTCTTTTGCCTTTTGTGCTTTCATCTGCGCTCAAACTTTGAGCCAAATTTTTCGCTCTGCCTCGAACTTTGCCTAACGCTTCTTGTCCTTTTTTAAGCCCAGATTTTAAATCTTTGCTTCTTGCTTTAAGCTGCTCTTGCAACTCATCTCTATTGTTGTAAGCATAAACTACGCCGCCGCCGATGACTAAACCTAAGATAAATGGTAATGCCATTTTGAACTCCTTTTTTTGAAAATGTGGCGCGAATCATAGCATAATTTTTGCGCTTTTTTACAAAAATATAACAAAAATTAAAAACGCAATTTTTGTAAAAATGCCACTAATTCATCTTGGCTTAATTCCCCGTGCTCGAGTTTTTGGACGATGATTTTGGTTTGTGCGTAAATATTTTGCAATGAATCAAATGCACTTTTAAATTCATTTAAAAGCGGATTTTGTTTTAATAAATCGCTTAGTAATGGCGGAATCGCGCTTGGATTGGAAAGATTCGCGCTATTTGGATTTGTGTTTTCTTTGGGCGATTCGCCATTTAAAAGTGGAATGTGATGATTATAACTTAGGGCTTGTAGCTGATAAAGAATGTCAATTATTTGCGCGTCTGTCGTTGTTTGCTGTGCTGTTTTGATTAAAAAATCACAAGTTTTTAAGTGATGAGATTCCACGCCCAAAGCCAAAATATTTAAATGCGCCAAATCGCCCATTTCGTTTAATAATGCGCCTAAAATATCATTTGGCAATGCGCTTGGCAATAAAATGGATTCGCTTGATTTGTGCGAATCTATGCTCGAATCTGCACTCGAATCCACGCCAGAATCTGCGTTTATTGTTTGCAAAATCGCCCTTGCATTTGCTAACATTTCGCGCTCTTTTTTTGCGATTCGCATAAAAATTGCGCGTAGATTTTCATCTAAAAAATTTTGCAAATTTGCATTTGATAGATTCGCCGAATCTACCGAATCCACGCCATTAAAATCATTTTTTAAACCGCATAGCGATTCATAAAATTTAAGCGATTTTTCTCTCTCATTTATTGCTAAAAATAAAATGCGCGAATTTTTAGATTCGTTGTTTTGTGATTTGCTTATTTTTGCTTTGACTTTTTTAGATTCACTCTTTTTAGATTCGCTTCGCGCAGTTTTTCGCACACCACTTCGCGCAGTTTTTTTTGTTTTTTCTAAAGATTCGCTCATTTTTGCCACCTAAATCAATTTAAATTTTCATTTAATCGCATTTGAATCGCCTCTAAATTTTCTTTTTTTACCCACGCCTCCCACAAATTGGGCGCAAAAAGATTTTTATCATACTCGATAGTCGCACTACCAATAATGGCATTAACCTTGATATTTTTCACCGCAGGTAGCTTTTCTAAAAGTGCGATGATAAATTTCTCACTCGCCTCACTCTCCACCAAAAACTCCCTTAATGGCGTCTCATTCGCCCATTTTTTAATAGCGGGGATTTTGGAGACATTCACGCGAATGCGAATGCGCCCCGGGATATGATGTACAATGCTAAAAAACTCCGCGACTTGCGCAATATCATCGATAGAAACTTGCATTTGCGAATCCTTATAATTTTTGGCGCAATTCTATCATAATTTTAGATTCCACAAAAGGCTAAAAAATTATAAGTTTTTTTGGCGAAATTTGGATAAAATTTTATTATGCGAATCCAAACGCGCGAATCAAAATTTTTAAATTTTTTAAAATCACAAAATCTAAAAATTCTCGCGCTTTAGGTTAGATTCGCATTTTTTGGCACAAAGCGTTATATAAAAATTTGTATAATATTTATTGATTTAAGTCAAATTTTAGCTGTTAGTTATTTGATAAAATTAAGCGTTTTTAAAGCAAAGATTGTTTTAAAATCATCTTAATTTGGGAGGTAATTATGCAGACAAATATGCAAAGACGAGAGTTTTTGAAAAGTGCGGCGGTTGCAAGTGCTGCAGCCACCGCGGGAATCACCATTCCAAAGTCCTTAGACGCCGCCACAGGCGAAAAAGGGTGGAAATGGGATAAAGCAGCGTGCCGATTTTGCGGGACAGGTTGCGGGATTATGGTGGCTACGAAAGATAAACAAATCGTAGCCGTCAAAGGCGACCCCGAATCGCCCGTGAATCGCGGATTAAATTGTATCAAAGGCTATTTTTGCGCCAAAATTATGTATGGTG
>JBNMJF010000212.1:0-3807 GCA_050873665.1 Helicobacteraceae bacterium | reverse complement strand
GCTTCGCCCTTGCCGTAGGCAAGGACTCGCAATGACGAAAAGGTTTGGATTGCTTCGATTCGAGCTAATGCTCGAATCTCGCAATGACGGATAAGACTAGAATTCCACTGTTCCTGTTGATGCTAGTGGGACTATTTTGTTGCCCGGTCCGCCTGAGCTTTCATAGCTTTTCATTAGCGATTCGCAGAAGTCGCCTCTTTTGATGGTTCCAGTTGCGTTACCTAAATTATTTGGTGCAAATATCATAAAGCCATTAAATATGCCTAGCATAGCACCACAGCCACCTCTACCAGCTGTGGCTACTCCACCTACATTTTGTGTCGTATTACCGACAGGCTCTACGGTATCCCTTCCAGTATTTTTAGTAAAAGTGCCACCTACAAGTGTCGCCATACTGCCCATTGGATCATTGGCATTACTGCCTCCACCTACTATCCATCTACCGCCATCTAGCCCAGCTACTTCCATAATCCAATCGCCCCAAGGCATATCATAAGCAGCTCCTGCTGCTTTTTGATTTGGGTTTGGAGCGCTCTTTTGAGTCGAATCGATATTATCCGCAAAGATTTTTGCCACAATCGCTTTTTGCGCTGAAGCCATATCGCTCCTCGCTGTCGCAACCTGCGCATCTGTCCTAGTCGCTACGAATCTAGGCACCGCAACCGCCGCCAAAACGCCGAGTATTACGATAACGAATACCAGCTCAATCATACTAAAACCGCTTCGTTGTGTGAATTTTGTGCTCATTTTTTCCTCCTAAAATGTGAATTTCGTATTTAAGCACTAAATACGAGCGAAATTTTAATCCCACTCGCCTTAAGATTTTCTTAAACGAAAAGTAAATGTTGAAAATTTGGGGGAAATTGTGGGAATGTGTGTGGAATGGTAACATTTTTGCTATGCTGTCATTGCGAGAAAATTTTGTGGAGCAAAATTTTCGTGGCAATCTATTTTTGATTTTGTGGATTGCTTCGGGCTGTTGCCCTCGCAATGACGAGAAAAAAATGGATTGCTTTGATTTGGGTTATACCGAATCGTGCAATGACGAGAAAAAAATAGATTGCTTTGATTCGGGATAACGCCGAATCGTGCGATGATAATTTTATTTTCCACATTTTATTGACAAAAATTGTGGATAAATGTAGAATCCGCAATTTTAAACACCCAAATTCAAAGGAGAGATTCAATGAGAAAATTTTTAGTTTTGTTAGGATTGGCGAGTGTGCTTGTGATGAGCGCAAACGCGGAAGTTTATGCCAAAGTCGATGGCGAGGAAATCACGGATAAGGATTTAATGTTTTTGCGCCAAGCAATGCCAAATTTAGACATTGCCACGCTACCAAAAGAGATGAAAGATAGGGCAATCGACCAAGCAATCGAGCGCAAACTGCTCACACGCGAGGCAAAAAAGGATAAGTTAGAAAATACGCAAGAGTATAAGGACGCGCTTGAAGAGTTCAAGGACACGATGATTTTGGAGCTTTGGATGCGTAAGCAAATCGAAGATGTTAAGGTGAGCGAAAGTGAGATTAAAAAGCATTACAACGCAAACAAAGACAAGCTGATTCAACCTGAGATGGCAAAGGCGAAGCATATTTTGGTGGCGACTGAGAGCGAAGCAAAAAACATAATCGCCGAGCTAAATAAGGCTGGGAAAAATGCAGAGAGCAAATTCACAGAGTTAGCCAAAGCAAAGTCGGCGGATAAAGGTAGCGCGGAGCAGGGCGGTGATTTGCCACCATTTGCGCGTGAAGGACAAATGGTAGCGGAGTTTTCTAAAGCGGCGTTTGCGCTAAAGCCAAATACTTTCACTAAAAAGCCCGTAAAAACGGATTTTGGCTATCATATCATCTATCTAAAGTCGATTCAGCCCAAAGGCGTGGTAAAATACGATGATGTTAAGCCACAGCTTGAAAATGACTTGAAATTAAATAAATTTAGAGAAGTCATCGCTAAAAGAGCGCAGGACTTAAAGAAAAAAGCTAAGATTGAGATGAAGTAAAGGCGTCATTGCTTTGGCAATCGTAGATTCACGCAATCTAACTTTGTGTGGATTGCCACGATTTTGCTTTCGCAAAATCTCGCAATGACGAGCTGAAGTAGATTCTGCGAATTTATAATTAAAAATAAAAGGTAAATAAAAATGTTAGTTTCAGGCAATGAAATTTTGCAAAAAGCGCACAAAGAATATTACGGCGTGGGCGCGTTTAACTTTGTGAATTACGAAATGTTAAGCGCGATTTTTGAGGCGGCAGACATAGCCAAATCGCCAATAATTGTCGAGGCAAGTGAGGGCGCGATAAAGTATTTAGGCATCGAAATGGCGGTGGGAATGGTGAAAATCTTATCCGCCAAATATCCCCACATTCCTGTGGCTTTGCACTTAGACCACGGCACCAGCTTTGAATCGTGCCAAAAAGCCGTAGAGGCTGGATTTACTAGCGTGATGATTGACGCTTCGCACCACCCATTTGATGAAAATCTAAGCATTACTTCAAAAGTCGTCAAAATGGCGCACGAAAAGGGCGTGAGCGTAGAGGCGGAGTTAGGGCGTCTAATGGGCATCGAGGATAATGTCAGCGTTAGCGAAAAGGACGCGGTGCTTATCAATCCAAAAGAAGCAGAGATTTTTGTCAAAGAAAGTGGCGTGGATTCACTAGCACCTGCGATTGGCACGAGCCACGGCGCATTTAAATTCAAAGGTGAGCCGAAGTTAGATTTTGAGCGATTGCAGGAAGTCAAAAAGCTAACTAATATCCCGCTAGTTTTGCACGGCGCAAGTGCGATTCCGCAGTATATCAAGGACGCGTTTTTAGCCACAGGTGGCGATTTGAAAGGTAGCAAAGGTGTGCCGTTCTCATTCTTGCAAGAGGCGGTGCGCGGGGGAATCAATAAGATTAACACAGACACGGATTTACGCATAGCATTTATCGCGGAAGTGCGAAAAGTCGCAAATACCGATAATACGCAGTTTGATTTGCGTAAGTTTTTTACCCCAGCAAAAGAGGCGATTAGAAATCTAATCGTTGAGCGCATTAAGGTTTTGGGTAGCGATAATAAAATTTAAAGGAGGCGCAAAATGGCAATAGCAATGGGCGATTTGAAAAAAGGTTTAAAGATTGAGATTGGCGGTGTGCCATATCGAATCGTAGAGTATCAGCATGTAAAGCCGGGCAAGGGTCCTGCGTTTGTGCGCGTGAAAATAAAGTCGTTTTTGGACGGCAAAGTCATTGAAAAAACTTTTCACGCAGGGGATAAATGCGATGAGCCACAGCTCGAAGAACGCGCTATGCAGTATCTCTACCACGATGGCGATAACTTTCAGTTTATGGATTCATCAACTTACGAGCAAACCGCGCTAAACGCCGACCAAGTGGGCGATTGCGCTAAATGGCTACTTGATGGTATGGCTGTGGCGGTTATGTTTCACAATGGCAAGGCGATAAGCGTCTCTGTCCCGCAAGTAGTCGAGCTAAAAATCACCGAAACCGCCCCTAATTTCAAGGGCGATACTTCAAGCGGTGGCAAAAAACCAGCGACTTTAGAGACAGGCGCGGTAGTGCAGATACCATTTCACATATTAGAAGGCGAAGTGATTCGCGTGAATACCGAAACAGGCGAGTATTTAGAAAAGGCGAAGTAGGTTTTTGCGCTTTTTTAAAGTGTGGGCGATTTTTAAAGGATTTTAGTGATGGGGAAACAAAGCCAGACAAATTTTCAAGCAGACTTTTCAAATATCAACGAAATAAAGGGCTTTTATCCAAAATGCCTAACAATGCCGTTTGTGGCATTTGCGGGGATTGTGGT
>JBNMJF010000211.1:0-3810 GCA_050873665.1 Helicobacteraceae bacterium | reverse complement strand
AAATATGTTTAAATATATGGGAATCGCCTTTAAACCCCATACTTACGACATTCCACAACTTATCAAAACAATCACAGAGTATTCCATAAAAGCTAGGCGCGATGGGATTTTGAGTTTGGAGCAAAATGTCAATCAAGAGGAAAACGACTTTTTACGCAAAGGGCTAAGTATGGCGGTTGATGGCTCGGAGCCAGATTCGATTCGTGAGCTTTTGGAAGTGGATATGGAGCAGAGTTTCACGCGCCACAATAACAACGCGGATATGTTTGACCAATGGTCGGCTTTGGCGGGTCCGTTTGGTATGCTTGGGACGCTAATCGGGCTAGTGGCGATGCTTGTAAATATGAGCGACCCTAGCTCTATTGGTCCTGCGATGGCGGTGGCATTGATTACGACACTTTATGGTTCGCTAATCGGTAACACCGTCGGCACACCGATAGCAAATATTTTGCGCACTCGTGCAAAAGATGAAGTGCTAATGCAACAGCTCGTAATCGAGGGCATTATATCGATTCAAGCGGGGGATAACCCGCGCGTTTTGGAGACTAAACTGCTATCATTCCTACCGCCAAATGAGCGCGTAAGCCAATTTGACTAGGCTTGTGATTTAAAAAAGGGCGATAATGGCAAAGAAATTCGAGGAAAAGCCAAAGGGCGGATTGCCCCTATGGATGGGGACTTTTGGCGACTTGATGAGTTTGCTTTTGACATTTTTTATTTTGCTTTTATCAATGGCAACTTTTGATGCCAAAAAATTACGCGAGGCAGAGGCGAGTATCAAAGGTGCGCTAACTGTATTAGACGGCGGAATCAAATTTGACCCGAGCTTTCATCGTATCACGCTCCCAGCTGACATTGTGATTCCCCCTGAATATGCGGAGGAAGTAAAGATGATAGAGCAATCTATCATTGATTTTAACACTTCGCCCAATGTCTCCGCAGGTGCGGCAAATATCATAGGCGATGGCGTAAATGGCTTTATCATCACGCTTCCTACAAATATGCTTTTTGATAAAAATTTCGCTGTAAATGAGGACGCAAAGCTATTTTTGCGCCGCGTAAAGCAGATTTTTGACAAAATGCCACATAACACGCAAATTGAGATTTTGGGACGCTCGAATCTATCAACCGCGCAGATAAATATGGAACGCGCTTCAAACGCCGCCCTTGCCATATCGCGCGAACTCCACGCTTTGCAAATCGATGGCTCTCGCATTAGCACCATAGGAAAAGAGGACAAAAGTGTGGATAATGACACAATCAACATACGATTCTATGCCAAAGACATTGCGACTAATGCAAAAGGGATTTTAGACAAAGGCGCGTTTTAATGCGATTCGCAATTTTTTTGCTTTGTGGCATTTTAACGATGCCACTATTTTCTGCGCCAAATACCGCCACTCCAGCGCAAAGCACCACCCCAAATGCAAATAATATGACGCAAAATGGGCAAAATCCTAATGACGCCACCGCGAATCTTGATGAAAACGGCAGACTAATCTTAGAGCAACCGCGAGGCGTGAGCGGAAATACGATTCAGCCAAATCAAGTCAGCGATTTACCCGCCACAATGTCGCCCACTTTGCCCACCGTGAATCTCTCCATAAATGCCCCAAAAGAGCCGGGCGACTTAGTAAATACGCTAAATATTGTCATCATCATCACGCTTTTAGTCCTTGCGCCTAGCCTCGTGCTTGTGATGACTAGCTTTACGCGAATCATAATCGTGCTAGGCTTTTTACGCACAGCGATGGGCACACAGCAATCGCCACCGACACAGATTTTAGTGAGCCTCGCGCTAATTTTGACATTTTTTATTATGGAGCCTGTGGCAAAAAACGGCTATGAAGTCGGTATAAAGCCCTATATTGCGAAAGAAATCCCTTATGATGAGGCGTTTGTCCGCACTATTGCGCCATTTAAAGAGTTTATGCTAAAAAATACAAGAGAGAAAGATTTAGCGTTGTTTTTTAGGATTCGCAAACTCGACAATCCCCAAACCATTGATGATGTCCCGCTAACCGTGCTGATTCCAGCCTTTATGATAAGTGAGCTAAAGACGGCGTTTCAAATCGGCTTTTTGCTCTATCTACCGTTTTTGGTGATTGATATGGTGGTAAGTTCGCTTTTGATGGCGTTAGGTATGATGATGCTTCCACCTATTATGATTTCGCTGCCCTTTAAGATACTAATCTTTATTTTGGTTGATGGATTCAACCTACTAATAGGCAATCTTGTAGGCAGCTTTAAAACTTAAAAGGCGCAGATAAATTCGTCTTTGGGTATGCAATTTCGCACTTGCAAAATTTTTTGGGCGTTCGCAGACGCTAAAGTCTAGTCTCACACCCAAAAAATTTTGCAAATACAAAAGCCACACCGCAAATACTAGAATTGTTTTTGTATGAAATACTCGTCATTGCGAGAGCGAATCGTAGATTCGCACGAAGCAATCCAAACAAAATCAATCCGCACGAAGTGCGAATCTTTGCAAAAAGTAGAATCTCTCTACCCTATCGTCATTTCTGGACGAATCTGCGAATCAAAAGTGATTCGCCAAATCACCTAACCAAACCGCCATTTTTATCAAAATCCACATTTATTTTAGTTATAATAGCGACTTAATTTTATTTTCTAAAGGCAGACTATGAGCAAATGTGATGTTGTTGTAGGCATTCAGTGGGGCGATGAGGGCAAGGGCAAAATCGTGGATAATCTCGCGCGTGAGTATGACATTGTTACGCGCTATCAGGGCGGACACAATGCTGGGCATACCATTGTCGTAAATGGCAAAAAAATCGCGCTTCATCTCGTGCCTAGCGGGATTTTATACGATAAGACGCTAAATCTCATCGGCAATGGCGTGGTGCTAAATGCAAGGGCGTTTTTGGACGAAGTGGCGCAGTTTGGCGAGGCGAAAAATCGCGTATTTATCAGCCCAAAGGCGCATTTGATTTTGCCAATCCACGAGCTAATCGACAAGGCAAAAGAGAGCGATGAGAAAACCGCTATCGGCACGACTTGCAAGGGAATCGGACCTGCATACACAGATAAAGTCGGACGCGTGGGCTTTCGCGTGGGGGATTTGTGTGATATTGAGCGATTCATCGCGCGATTAAAGGCGCATTTTGATTCGTTAAAAGACTTGAATCTGCCAAGTTTTAGCGAGGTTGAGAGTGAGATTCGCGCCTATGCTAAGGAATTACAGCCATTTATCAAGGACACAGATTCGATTATGTGGGAGGCGATTGAGAGTGGCAAAAAGATTTTGCTAGAGGGCGCACAGGGCAGTATGCTAGACATTGACCACGGGACTTATCCATTTGTAACAAGCTCGACAACGCTCACCGCAGGGGCTTGTAGCGGTAGCGGAATCGCGCCACGAGATTTGGGCGAAATCATCGGCATTGCAAAGGCGTATTGCACACGCGTAGGCAGAGGACCATTTCCTAGCGAGGATTTGGGCGATGATGGCGCAAAATTACAACAAAAAGGGGCGGAATTTGGCGTAACAACGGGCAGAGTTAGGCGATGCGGGTGGTTTGACGCGGTGGCAGCAAGATATGCGATTCGCCTAAATGGCGTTAGCAAAGTCGCCATTATGAAGTTAGATGTGCTAGATGATTTCCCAAAAATCAAAGTCTGCGTGGGATACGAGCGAGATGGAGTGCGAATCGCAGATTGCGAAAAGATGAGCTATCCGTTTAGCTTAGAAGGCGTAAAGCCCATTTACAAGGAATTTGATGGCTTTAGTGGCGTGGGAGGCGTGAGAGAATTTGCGAAGTTGCCTAAAAAAGCGCAGGATTATATTTT
>JBNMJF010000210.1:0-3857 GCA_050873665.1 Helicobacteraceae bacterium | reverse complement strand
GTGCTATGTCGGCAGTATGCCTGATAATATTGAAGGGATTTTTGATTCATATAAAGAAATGGCGTTGCTTAGCAAATATGGCGGTGGAATCGGCTGGGATTTTAGCAAGATTCGTGCGCTAGGCAGTTTCATCGATGCACATAAAAATGCCGCTGGTGGCGTTGTGCCGTTTTTAAAAATCACAAACGATGTCGCAGTGGCAGTTGACCAGCTAGGCACACGAAAAGGCGCGATTGCGACATATTTGGAAGTGTGGCATATTGATGTGATTGATTTTATCGATTTGCGGAAAAATAGTGGCGAGGAGCGGCGCAGAACGCACGATTTATTCCCCGCGCTGTGGATTTGTGATTTGTTTATGAAGCGCGTGGAGGCAAATGGGCTTTGGACGCTTTTTGACCCTTATGAATGTGGCGAGTTAAGCGAGTGCTATGGCGAGGAATTTGAGCGCAAATATTTGGAGTTAGAGGCAAAAGAGGGCATTATCAAAGAAGTCATCAACGCAAAGGAATTATGGAAAAAGATTTTGACAAATTATTTTGAAGCGGGAATGCCGTTTTTGTGCTTTAAAGATAATGCGAATCGTGTGAATCCCAATATTCACGCGGGAATCATTCGTAGTTCCAATCTCTGCACAGAGATTTTTCAAAATACCAATCCCACGCATTACAAAGCTAAAGTGGAGTTTGAGGACGGCAGCTCCGCGCTATATGAGGAAAGCGATGAGGTAGTGCTAGATTCAGGTGTCATCAAAAAGGCTAATAAAATCACTTCGCTTGATAGCCTAAATGGCAAGGCTGTGTTTATGACTGAGCGCATAGGATTCGGCGGTGATACGGCGGTTTGCAATTTGGCAAGTATCAACCTTAGCAAGATTAACACCAAAGATAATATCGAGCGCGTAGTCCCCATAGCTGTGCGAATGTTAGATAATGTCATTGACTTAAATTTCTATCCTACCCGCAAAGTGCGCGTAACGAATCTAAAAAATCGCGCCATTGGGCTAGGCGTAATGGGCGAAGCGGAAATGCTTGCCACAAGCCAAATCGAGTGGGGAGGCGCGGAGCATTTCGCCAAAATCGATAAGATTATGGAGCTAATTAGCTTTAATGCTATTAGTGCGAGTGCGGATTTGGCGGTGGAGAAAGGCAAATACGCGGAGTTTGAGGGCAGTAACTGGAGCAAAGGCATTTTCCCCATTGACTTGGCAAACCTCGAGGCGATGAAGCTAACAGAGCGGACACTTTTAGATATGTGTGATTGGGAGGGTTTGAGGGCGAAAGTAAAATCGCAAGGCATAAGAAACGGCTATCTTATGGCGATTGCGCCCACAAGCTCGATAAGCATTTTAGTCGGCACTACGCAGACAATCGAGCCGATTTATCGCAAAAAGTGGTTTGAGGAAAATCTAAGCGGAATGATTCCTAATGTCGTGCCGAATCTCACGCTTGATTCGTTTAACTACTACAAAAACGCCTATGAAATCAATCAAATCGACATTATCAAAGCCGCTGCGATTCGCCAAAAGTGGATAGACCAAGGGCAGAGCGTGAATATCTTTATGGATTTATCAAAGGCGAGTGGAAAATATCTAAATGAAATTTACACTTTGGCGTGGAGGCTCGGGCTAAAAAGCACATATTATTTGCGCTCACAAAGCCCCGATGCGGAGAAACAAACGATGGATAGGAGTTTAGAATGCGCGAATTGTCAGTAGATTTTGCGCAACAATTTGTGTCTTTGGTGTGTGATTTGCACAAAAAACAAAACCCTATCGTCATACTGAGCGCGATATCGCGAAGTATCCAAATCACGCGAATCTAAATTATATGCGAATCAATGTCCCAAAAGCGAATCAATAAACCGCAAATTCAATTAGAGTAAGTGAATCGCTTTTTGATTTATGATTCGCTAAAATGGATACTTCGCCTAAAGGCTCAGTATGACAAATACACACTCCATCATTGCGAGTCCTTGCCTTTGACGAGTCTAAGCAATCCAAAACCACGCGAATCTAAAACAACAAAAAGCGTAATGTTTAATAGCGATTCGCCCCAAATGCCACAAAATCCTTAGCCTTATCTTATTCCCCCCCCCCCTGTCCTTTACTTGCGAATCTATCAATGTCATTGTTGATTTCATCATCGATTTTACGCAAGTGCTCATAAGTGTCCTTACTCGATTTTAGTGCTTCATCGAATCGAAAGCCCTTTATGATGATGCGGTAGAGATTGGGCTTTTTCTTGCGCCAATTATGCAGTGTGCTGACATCAACGCCCAAATATCCCGCCATATCGCGCTTATTTAACTTTGCCATTTGTGCCTTTCGCAAGTCGAAATTTTCGCGTATTTTGCGATATTTTTGGTAATAAACAATCTATTGAAATATTCAATTATTTTTATAAATTTAGTTGAATATTTAGATTTTTTGTGGTATAATTCGGTTTTCAAACAAAATCATAGCAAGGAGAAATTATGTTCAAACAAATTGCTTGTAAAATGCACAGCAATGTCAATAATGTGTATTTTGTCAATGTGGCGCAAATAAAATGCGTGGAGATAAATGAGATTGAGGGCAAAGAAAGATGCTTTAGTATCCATTTACGCTTCGGCGAAGGGTGCAATATAAGTTGCAGTGGTTTTATTGTCGGTGAATATGGGGCGATAGATGGATTTTTAAATGGCGAAGATTCTAGGCTATTTATTGATGGCACGAAATTATAGGAGGTAGAAAATGAAAAAATTAGTTTTACTTAGCGTTATGATTGTAAGTGGATTTGCGTTAATGCAAGATTGCGGGTGGAAAATGCGGGAACTTGAAAAAGCAGTAGATGCGTTTAAAAAATGTGAAAAATCAGCTAACAAGGATAAAAATTGTGAAGTATTTATGCGAAAAATACAATTTTTGGCAAATAAACACCAAGAGTGCATAAATGAGCAATATTATAATTTGCAAATCAAAATTAAACAATAAAAGGGGGATACAAAATGAAAAAGTTACTTCAATATACTTTGTTAGCCATTATGGCATTTGGATTTGTGGGTTGTGCTGGTAAATATAATGTTTGGTTTAATAGTAGCCCAAGTGGAGCAGTGTTTATTTGCGATAATGCGATTGTGGAAATGAGTGTTGGTGCATATATTAAAAGGTTTGATAAAAGTGCAATTGATAGCGATGGATTTTTAGATATAGGCGATTGTGAGGCTGTATTTAGTAATGGATATGTTGCTAAACTAGATAGATTGATTCAAACAAAAGGCTATCCCGATTACATTGGGATAACAGCAAGGATACCACAAAGCTATTACGAAGCAAAGAGAGCCAAAGCAGAAGAGGTAGAAATAGCGCGAAAAGAAAAGGTGGAAAATGACAAGAAAGAGCATACTATAAAATGCTTAGGTGGCAATATGGAATCGTGTGATATTGTCATTAAAGAATATCGTTATACGCTAAATTGCAATGATTATATGAAAATCCTTAGAAAAGGTTGTAATCTTGGCAGTGGGCGTTGCTGTGCTTTATTGGGTGATGAATTTCACTCAATATCAGTGTGGAATGATTTTTATAATAAATGGCAAACAAAATATGGTGAAAGTTGCTCACTGCGCAATCAAAATGAAGCCTTTAAATATTATAAAAAGGCTTGTGATTTAGGCGAAAGTAAAGGTTGCGAACGATATACTGAATTACAAAATGACATTGATGAGATAGATAGGCGTGAGAGGGATAAAACCTACAAAGGCGATATAACGGTTAGGCGGAAATAAAAATAGCGTATTGGTAGGGGAAAATATGAATAAAGCAAACGAAATAAGCCAAACAATAAAGCTACTAGATGAAACCATTGATATAGCTG
>JBNMJF010000209.1:0-3892 GCA_050873665.1 Helicobacteraceae bacterium | reverse complement strand
GGGGGTGGGAGTTGTGAGGGAGGGGGAGGGGAGCGACTTCGCAATTCGCAAGAATCCCTGCATTCAAGCCCCCACCCCCTCCCTCAAAGAAAACGCGCGTGGGCACAAAGGGGAATTTAATGCGGATTTATCCGCTGAATCGTGTAAAAAAATGGATTCAAAACTTGCATTAGATTCGCGTGATTTGGATTCTTCGCGCTGTCGCGCTCAGAATGACGAATCTTTTGTGGATTGCCACGAATCGCTACGCGATTCTCGCAATGACGAATCTATGCACGATTCGCCGTTACCGAATCTTGCAATGACTGGGAATTGTGTGGATTGCTTCGGGCAAAGCCCTCGCAATGACGAGATAAAGCACGATTCTCTGCAAGGTGTGAATTCTCGCAATGACGGATTTTTTGATTCCACAAATCACACTTGCAATTATAATTTTATTTTAACAAGGAGCAAATTTTGAGTGTAAAAAATAATTTAGATTTCATCAAAAGCGAATTTAGTAGCGATGAGAAAATCATTGAAAATGCCTTTAAGCTGGAGATTTTATACAAGCGATATAAGCATATCATTTGGGGTGCTTTGGGCGTGGTGGCGATTTTGGCGGTGTTTATGGGTGCAAAATCGCTCATTGTCGAATCTAATGCCAAAAAAAGCAGTGAGATTTTAAGCAATCTGCTTGAAAGCCCAGATGATGACAATCTCCGCGCGAGTTTGCAAAAAAGCAATGAAAATCTCTATAATCTCTTTTTGCTAAAAGAATCGCTAGATAAAGGCAATACAGCGGATTTGCAAGGATTGGGAAGTGCGAAAAATGAGTTCGTGCAGTATTTGGCAAATTATCATTTAGGCTCATTTGAGCGCGACTCTGCGCTTTTGGAAAAAAGCGATAAATACGCGCTTGGCGACTTGGCAAAGATTGAGAGTGCGTATATGATGATACAAAATGGCAAAATCGCTGATGCCAAAAATATCCTAAATACCATTTCATCGGATTCGCAGTTAGCCGAGATTGCGCGGATTTTGGCGCATACTACGATTACCAAAAAAGAAGTGGCGAATCCAAAAGATTTAAGCGAATCTAGCGCGAAAGATTCGAGCGATTCGCCCGAATCCAAAGCTGAATCCGCCGTAGATTCAAGCAAATCCACAGATTCAAAGGCAAAATAAAATGAAAAGATTTCTTACGCTTTTGCTTTTAGGATTCGCACTTTTTTTTACCGCGTGTAGCGAAAAGCAATATTTTACGCCCAATAAAGACGCCATAAAGGGCGATTTTGAAATTAGCTCCAAACTAAGCGATGATATTTTACAGGCAAATAAAAACGGCGCGGTGCTTGAGGACGGCACACTCATCACAAAAAATGGCATTTTTAGTGCGAATCTAAAAAGCGAATATCTTTTTTTAAACGCCACGAGTGAAAGCATTATCGTGGCGGATTACAGCAATAATAATGTGCATTTTTTAAGCACGGAGGGCAAAATTTTAAAAAGTTTTGAGTTTGAGTTTATGCCACTAAGTGCGAGTGTAAAGGGCAATATTTTGGCGGTGATTTTGGCAAATAATACGGCGATTTTGTGGGATATTTCCACAAATGAGGAGCTTTTTAGCAATAAGGGCGGAAGCGTTTATGCGATAAACTCCAAAAACGCATCGCCTTACTTTTTGGATTCGACTATTATTTTGCCCACGCTGGACGGCAAACTAATCGTTGTGGATTTAAACGCATATAAGATTTTGCGCACCATTACGCTTGGCAGTGGGAATTACTTTGGCAATATTATTTATCTAAGCGTTGAAGGCGAAAATCTCATAGTCGCCACAAATAGCAAGGTTAGCACGATTATTAGTGGCAAAGAGTTCAGCTACGCGGTAAATGTGAATGATATTTTGTCAAAGGACGGCAAAATCTTTGTGCTTAGCTTAGAAGGCGAAGTGATAATGTTAGATTTGCTTTTAAATGAGCTAAATAAAAAGAAATTTCCCTTTGCCACGCTAAATTCTATAATCGTTAGCGATGCGATTTACACGCTTGAATCGCAGGGCTTTTTGATAAAAATCGACTTGCAAACTTTTAGCGATGAGATTTATAAAATCAACATTGCCGAGTATAAAAACAGCTTTTATACCGACAGCACCATTTATTACGACAATAAAATCATAAAAGTGAAGTAGTATGCTTTTATGCGACATTGGCAATACATTTTTCCACTTTTTTTACAAAGGCAGAGTGTGGAAAGAAGAGCCAAACGCACTAACACGCAAAAATGAGGATTATTGCATTTACTATATCTCTGTGAATCATCGCAACGAGCGCAAATTACTCGAATCGCACAGCAACTGCCAAAATATCGCCAATCTCATTAACCTTGATACGATTTACAAAGGCTTAGGGATTGATAGAAAAGCGGCTTGTTTTGGCATTGATAATGGCATAATCATTGATGCTGGAAGCGCGATTACTATTGATATAATCCAAGAGCGCGTCCATTTGGGCGGATATATAATGCCGGGCATTGAGAGTTATAGGAAAATGTTTTCAAAAATTGATGTGCTAAATGTCGAGCTAAATATGGGCGTATCGCTTGATGCTATCCCGCAAAATACGCGCGATGCGGTTAGCTATGGTTGCCTAAAAAGTATCATTTTAAACATTGATAGCATTGCAAAACATAATCTCATCTATTTCACAGGTGGCGATGGGAAGTTTCTATCTAAGTATTTTCCAAACTCGCTCTTTGATAATACGCTCGTATTTAAGGGAATGCAAAAGGCACTTAGCGAATCTCATCTAATGGAGGATAGACATTATGGAATCTAATCTCACTATTGCCCTGCCAAAGGGGCGAATCGCCGATGAAGTTTTGGCGATAATGGGCAAAATCTTTGCGGAGGATTTTAGCTTTTTGGATAGAAAGCTCATTTTGCAAAAGGGCGATTTTAGATTTTTGCTAGTGCGCAACCAAGATGTGCCAAGCTATGTTTTGCACCAAGCAGCGGATTTGGGCGTGGTGGGGCTAGATGTGTTGGAAGAAAATAAACTTGATATTATTCGCCTTTTGGATTTGCAAATCGGCAAATGTAAAGTCGTGCTAGGCTCTAAAAACGATGAAGTGTTGGATTTCAACAAGCCACAAATCAAAATCGCCACCAAAATGCCCAATATCACGCGCGACTTTTTCTCCAAAAAAGCGGTGGCGACAGAAATCATCAAACTCTACGGCTCTATCGAGTTAGCCCCGCTCGTGGGCTTAAGCGACGCAATCGTGGATATTGTGGAAACGGGTAGCACGATGAAACAGCACAATCTCAAAGTCGATGAAGTCATTATGGAATCAAGTGCGTTTTTGATAGCCAATCAAAATAGCTTTTATGCGAAAAAAACGCAAATATTGGATTTATACAAAAAATTTGAAAGCGTAATGGGGTAGATTTGCCGTTGTGAAGCGCACAAAACGCGAATTCACTCCCATACTCCCATACTGAGCGTAGCGAAGTATCCAAAACACACGAATCTGAAAAAATTATCGAATCAATGACCCAAAGGCGAATCAATAAACTACATATTCGCTTAAAGTGAGTGAATCGCCCTTGATTCACAAATCGTCAAAATGGATACTTCGGGCTAAAGCCCTCAGTATGACGAGAAAATTAGATTTTAGATTCGTGGCTAAAAGCCACGACAATCAAAGTAACGGTTGCTTCGGGCGGTTGCCCTCGCAAATTCTAGTATTTGCGGTGGAGATTGTGGAGTTTTTGGCAAATTTTGGGAGCGAAGCTAGACTTGGAGTCTGTGAGCCTCCCAAAATTTGCCAAATCTACGCAAGATTCACCCAAAGACGAATTTCAAACCTTTACTGCTTAATCGTTAGCAAAGTCTCTATCATTCTATCG
>JBNMJF010000208.1:0-3961 GCA_050873665.1 Helicobacteraceae bacterium | reverse complement strand
ATGAATATCATCGCCTAACTTCGTGGCGATAGAAAAATGTATAAAGTGTTTTTAAGTTTTTATAAAAAATTAGCGCGGAAGTATTTTTAGGCGATTTCGTGGGTTGTGCAGTTGCGAACGAGGAAATAAGACTAAAGAGTCTATTGACGAAGTGAGCAACAAATCTCCCGCGAAAGCGTCAAAAAGACAATCGCGCCTATGCGAAATGCAAAAGATACACAGCGATTAGCACTAATACGATTCCCACGAATCCTATGGGCTTTAACCTTTGGCGGAATAAAACATAGCCTCCGCCCACCGTGCCTAAAATGCCGATTGCGCCCCACAGCGTGTATGCTACGGGCAATTCCATTCCCAAATCTAGCGCGAGTGCGAGTAGCAAAAAGACGCTATCTACGAGCAATAGCGCGAGTATCCCCCACCATAGCCGTTTAAAGCCGTCTGATTTGGCGAGTGCTAAGTTTGCGATTATGTCTAAAATGCCTGAAAGTGCGACTAGGAAAAATGCCATTTTACGCCTCTTTATGGTTTGCTTCGGTCGCGTTGCTCCCTCGCAAAGACGAAATTGAGGTGGATTCGCACGATTTGCCCTTTGAATCGCACACATTTGCCGAATCTTTGCGCGAATCCACACGCGAATCTTTGCTTAAATCCACGCCCAAACCTTGCGATTCGCCGTGTTCCTCGCCTAAGATTATGCAGACAATCCCGCTAAATCCAAGTGCGATGCCGAAATACTGCGCGGTGCTTAAGTGCGGGTCGAAAAATACGAAGCTAACGAGTAGGACGCCGATTCCGCCGACTATCTCCCAAGTGGCATACGCCACGCCGACTGCGATTTGGCGCAGTGTGAGCGACATTAGGAAGTATGAGATATTCATTAGCACTACGAGTGCGACTTTACCCGCCGTGCCGTGTCCTGCGTTGTCAAGTGCCTTTAGAATGCTAAGTCCGCAGATTTCAAGTGCGATGGCAAACATTAGCATAGCCCACGCCCACGCGCGAGTGAATTTGGCGTTTGTCGCGCTATTTATTTGCTTTGTCTGCACCGATTTTCCTTTGAAGTTTTATGTGAATTTCGATTGAATCTAAAGGCGCAAATTGTAATCTTTTGGTAGCAAAAAGTCAAGTGTGGCTTAGAAATTTAATGGGTTTTAAAATTCGCTCAATAATTTTGTGTATTTGTATTGACAAACCCAATGCAATGCGCTATTATTGCCGAATTTTTTAGGATAAGGATAAGCAATGAAGCAAAAAATTGTAGATTATTTGGATTTTGTTGTGTCATTTATAATGATTATCGTGGCGTTGAATCTAATGGACATATTTGTAAAGTTGCCTTATGCGTATAGTCCAAATCCTAACTTTGATAGTTTTTTTAATTTTTTCACATTTAGATTTCATTTAGATGTATTTATGCACCAAGTAATCGAAAATAGGTGGATTATTTATACCTTGTTTCTTTTTTGCTCTGCTTTAATTATCAGATTATTTACAAATAGGTGGAAATTATTTATTTTATATCCAATGTATGCCATTTTGATATATGCCGCTTTTTATACATTTAATGATGGTTTTAACGATAATAGATTTAAGCTGATGATAGTTACATTTATTGATATGGCTATTATATTTTCAATTTCTATTGGCTTATTGGTTACCTTAATAATATTTTTTAAAAACTGCCATACTATAATCAAAAAGATTTCATATATAACAATAGGTATTTTAGGCTTATTCGCTTTATTGATATATCAATTTGGAACACCAAATATATTGCTAACTGCAAAATGGATTCTTTTAATCGCCATACTTATTTTGATGGCAATTTCCATATTATATTGCATTGTAAATATTAGAAATGAAAATATTATAATCCCACAGGATATTATAGACTCTAAAATAGAAATAGAATGTGATGCTATTGATAGAGAAATAGCTAGAAAAGAAAAACGCGAACGAAATAGAATAATAAACGACATAGCAAACGCTGTGCGCAGAAAATTATAGAATAAGTATCACACGCAAATCTAGCCTTGAGTGCGTATGATTTATCCTATAAACTAAGTGTAAGCGAAAATTATTTTAACGGATTTTCGGCATTTTTAGCGAATCTATGGGGATTTTTTCGATTTTTAAAAGTGCGATTTTGTTCTCAATGCCTCTTGCGTAGCCTGTGAGATTGCCATTTGCGCCAATTACGCGGTGGCAAGGGATTATGATAGCGATAGGATTGCGCGAGACTGCGCCACCTACGGCTTGTGCGGACATTTTGGCGATACCAAACTCACGCGCGATTTGCTTGGCGATTGCGCCATAAGTCGTTGTTTTGCCATAAGGCACACTTTGCAAAATCTCCCACACACGCAGTGAAAACGCACTCGCATTTTTTGGAAATGCGATTTGTAGCGCAAATCGCGGGATTTCCCCGCTAAAGTATAAATCTAGCCATTTCTTAGTCTGTGTAAAAATGGGCAAATTGCGCGAATCTATACTTGAATCTAACTTAGATTCGCCCAAAATCCCACGCGAATCTAGCTTTGATTTGTGCGAATCCGCACTCGAATCCACGCCCAAATCCCTCACTTCACGCGAATCTATAAATTCTAATCGCATCAAACGCGCTCCATCGCTACAAAGCAAAAGTTTGCCACTGAATTTATCGCACTGCGCCTCATAAACGCTTATAAATTGCCTAGCCATATCATTCCTCCCACGCGCATTTTTCGGCGAATCTCAAAAACAAAAACAAATTATAACGAAAATTATATTGACATTTTTGCGAAAAGCTATTATAATCCCACCTTTATTTTTAAAATTTTGCTTTGCGCGACCCGTTAGCTCAGCTGGTAGAGCAATTCCCTTTTAAGGAATGGGCCGTTGGTTCGAATCCAACACGGGTCACCATAAACAAGCATAATTCTGGCCCCTTCATCTAGCGGTTAGGATCCCACCCTTTCACGGTGGTTACAGGGGTTCGAGTCCCCTAGGGGTCACCAGAATTATCGTGCCACGCGTTAAAATCAAAAGGTCGCTTAGCTCAGTTGGTAGAGCGCTACCCTTACAAGGTAGATGTCATAAGTTCGAGTCTTATAGCGACCACCATTGCAGCGGTAGTTCAGCTGGTTAGAATGCCGCCCTGTCACGGCGGAGGTCGCGGGTTCGAGCCCCGTCCGCTGCGCCACCTCCTTTTAAAGCATTTTAACCCCATTGACCCCTTCATCTAGCGGTCAAGGATACTGCTCTTTCACGGCAGAAACAGAAGTTCGAATCTTCTAGGGGTCGCCACTAGCGCATTTTAGGGATTGCGTTGTTGCATATTTGTGTAGTTGTGTATTTTGTGCGCGAATCGCAGTTTTTTGTTGCATATTTTGGCGATTCGCGCTTTTTTAGCTTCATCAAATTTATCACATTTTTAGATTTCGCTTAAAAATTGCGTGGATTTATGATTTAAAGCGCAGTGCGTGGGTTAGGACTAGGAAGTCGTTGTTTGTGAATGCGATTAGCGTAATGCCAAATTTTTGCGCGAATCTCACCACGCTAAAGGCGGGAATCCCCTCACACACGATAAAAGTGCATTTTTGCAAAAGTAAAATCTTTAGCGATTCTAAGTCGGGGCGGAAATTTAGGAAAATTATTGCGTCTAAAAGGCTTGTGTTATTTGGATTGCTTCGGTCGCTATCGCTCCCTCGCAATGACGATTTAGTGGCAATTTTTTCGCTATTTGTGGCGCAATCAAATGCTTTGCCGATAGCTTTGTAAATGGCGTTTTTGGGATTTGTGTCAAAGGATTCGGCGTAGGATTCGAGCGTTTCAAGGTTTAAAATAATCCGCGCTTTGTATGGGAAATCTATTGGGTTTTTGGATTGCTTCGCCTTGCTACGCAAGGACTCGCAATGACGGACGGAGGCAGAAAAATCGCTAGATTTGCTCGAATCGCCGTTTTGAAAAAAATCTTTAT
>JBNMJF010000207.1:0-3977 GCA_050873665.1 Helicobacteraceae bacterium | reverse complement strand
CGAATCTAACCCACCCACGCCGTCATTGCGAGACTTGACTTTGGCAAGTCGAAGCAATCTATCATAATGATTCGCCTTTAGATTCGCCATTTTCCTAAACTTTGCTTTGTGTTTGTTGCTAGACATAATGGCATTGCTTTGTAGAAACATATTATTCATAGTGGATAGCCTTGCTTGTGGCAGTAATGGGCGTATTGATAACAATACTCTTACTAGAGCCATTACTGCTATTTCCACCACCTATAAAATTTACAATAAAATATTCACCACTTTGACTTATTTCAAAAATATCAGAATTTTTAAGTTTGATACGAGATAAATCTACATTCAATCTAGTTTCCCCACTAGAATTTACAATAAGTTTGCTTAGTAAATATTGCTTACCTAGCTCGAATCTGTCCCCAAAGTCCAAAATTAACTTAGAGTTATCATCTTGGAATTGTATTTTTGAATTATAGGAATTGCCTCTAAGTGTTACAACTAAATGTGAATTATCTTTAGGTCTATCACCACTATTAAATCTAATTGCCTCTTTGTCTATTGTTATTGCATAATTTTCAATAGTAATGTTGTATGCGCTAAGATGATTATAATTATATCCATCAAAATTTATTGTGCCTACATTGTTAATAATAATATGTCCTTGAGTATGTGAAGAACTTATTGCACCCATTGTGCCAGAATTATGAACTCTTAAAATTTGTCCCGTAATTTCCGTGTTATCGCCACCAGTATGGATAAGTCTATCCATATACCCTGAATTATTTACAATGGTAGCAAAGCTTTTTGTAGCTCCAATACTGATAGGTGTTTCAATTACACCTTAATTTAAAAAACTACCAATGGATTCAAATCGCAATCCTGCACTCATATTAGGTATATCACCCCTCTTTATTACACCCCATTTATAGTTAATAAAATTATTTAATCTAGGCTCAATCGTAATAGAGCCACTATTCCCCATATCAAAATTTGTATTGCTATTTTCAAGTGTTGTATTTGCTCCCATTCGTATTGTGCAATTTGGTTTATTGTTATCATAAGAACAAATACGACATATTTGCCCTTTAGAGCAATATCTACTTATCTCAACAGCATAAAGATTTGTCCAAAGCAATAAAATAAGGATAGATAAGGTCGTTAGGATTTTATACTTAAATCTTGTGTAATTATGGGATTCCCCCCCCCCCCCCAGAAGTAGGGCTTTTAACAAAGCCAATGTGTGTCATCTTAAGTCCTTTTTAATGAAGTAAAAATCAAAGGCAAATTGTAATTTTTTTGACATAAAATTAACATTAAATCCCAAAAATTTTTAGGAAATTTGCAAAAATTACACATTTTTTGCGATTTTTTTAGCGATTCGCCAAAAAAAATATCGCTCTATCGCGCAAATAATATTAAGATTATTGCAAAAATGTAAATATGACTTGACATTTTTATGCTAGAATGCGCCAAAAAATTGGGAGAATATAGATGATGATTTTTAGCGATGATGAGCTTTTAGAGCCTGTGGAGGGCGTGTTAGAGCGACTGCGTCCTAGCATTTTGCTTGATGGCGGGAATATCACGCTTGATAGTATCAAGGACGGCAAGGTTTTTGTGCGATTGGAGGGCGCGTGTAAGGGCTGTCCAAGTAGCAACAATACGCTTAAAAACGGCATAGAGCGCACATTGCGCAATGAGATTCACCCTGAGATTGAAGTGGTGAGCGTGAATTAGGATTGATTTTGTTTGGATTGCTTCGTTGCACTCGCTTCGCTCGTGCGCCTCGCAATGACGCTCTAAACACAAAAATGACGATAAAGGACAAATTTGGATAGAAAAACACTAGCAAAATTATCAAAAGCCAAAAAGGCGTTTTTGGCGAAGGATTATGAGCTGTCGTTGCGCCTGTATAATGACTTAATCTTAGATGATGAGAATAACAAAGAGGCGAAAATCGGCGTGCTTTTAAGCGATGTCGCGGGGGAAAACGAGGAACAAGCGCAAAAACTCTTTGAATATTATCAAATCCTAAAGTTGCAGAAAATCAACGGCGCAGAGGACAATATCCTAAATATCATCAATCTTTTGGATAGAAATACCAATCATTTCGCAATGCTTGTCAATGACTTTGAGGAGGCGAAAATCAACGACATTGACGGCATTTTGTATAGCGACTTTAAGAAAATGGTGAGAGCTAGTAGCTTTAAGAAAATCTTTGAATACGCTATGTTTAGCACTAAGATTGTATTCACAAATAAGGGCGATTTCGTGGAGTTTTTGGACTTGTTAGTGGAAAATGACTTGCCACATATTTCGCTGCAATATATCGAAACGCTGGAGGGCGATATAATCTATGATAGCAAGATTCAAGGGATTTTGAAAAAGGCGTTAGAGAAAATGGGGAATAATTCGGGTAAAGATTCGGTGGATTCGCGTGAATCTGGGCGAGATTCGCGTGAATCGCAGCACGATTCAAGGAACCAAAAATGAAAATTACGCTAGAAAATGGCACAAATATCACAGACAACACAAGCGAAATCGATGAAAATAGCATTTTTGTTAAAACTTTGCTAAATGAAAAATATGCGCAAAATCTTAAATGCAAAATCATTGCGCCACTAGAGCTAAAAAAATATCTGCTCCACACGCCTAAAATCATCGGCGTTACGGGGACAAATGGCAAAACAACGACTGCGAGTTGCATTTACTCGATGCTTTTGACGCTTGGATTTAAGGCAATGCTAATTGGCACTCGCGGGGTTTTTATGAATGATAAAAATATCGCACCAAAGGGGCTTACCACGCCCACTTTGCTTGAGCTATATAACTTTATCCACATTGCTTCAAGCGAAAAATGCGACTTTGTGATTATGGAAGTTAGCTCACACGCAATCGCCCAAAAGCGCGTGGAAGGGCTAGAATTTGCCCTAAAGATTTTGACAAATATTCAAAGCGACCATTTGGACTTTCACAAAACTTTGCAAAATTATATCGATACGAAAAACTCATTCTTCGCCGATGAGGGTGCAAAACTCATCAATAAGGATTGCGATTTGGCGCGGTTTAATCCCGTGAATGCCTACACTTACGGCATTGAAAATATCGCAAATCTTAAAGTCGAGGCATTTGGTTTGCGCCCCCATATCCACGCAATGATTTCGTGGAATGACTTTAGGGACAAGACTTCTATGCGCACGAGCATTGAATCCACGCTAACGGGCAAATATAATCTCTATAATATCATTTGCGCAATCGCGGCGGTGCGAATACTGCTAAGTAGCGTGAGCTTAGAGCAAATCGCGGAATCATTAGGCGAATTTGGCGGTGTGGAGGGGCGATTGCAAATAGTGCATAAAAAACCGCTTGTGGTAGTGGATTTCGCCCACACAGCGGAAGGAATGCAAAATGTTTTTGAGGCATTTTTGGGCGAAAAAATAGTAACTCTCTTTGGCGCAGGTGGCAATAGAGATAAAACAAAACGCCCCAAAATGGGCAAAGTCGCCGAAATCTACGCACAAAAAATTTATCTCACAAGCGACAATCCGCGCGATGAAAAGGCGGAGGATATAATCGATGAGATTTTAGGCGGGATTGGGAATAAAAATAAAGTCGTGGTGGAGGCGAATCGCAAAAAGGCGATAATCACAGCACTTGGCGCATTAGGCGATGATGAGATTTTGCTAATACTTGGCAAAGGCGATGAGACATACCAAATCATCGGCAATGAAAAAATCCCATTTGATGATAGGGAGATTGTGCGGGAATTTTACGCTGAAAGGGGCGAATCGTAGGAGGCAGTTTTTTGGGATTGATTTCGGCAAATCAAATCAAATCAATAAAATATTTACAATTATTTGCTATAATTTTTCCGTTAGATTCGCGAATCGCGCAATTTTTAAGCAAAATCTACCAAAATGGAGGCGCATTATGAATAAATCAGCTTTTAGCCGCGCAAAATCGGCGCAAGACAAATGCCGTCCTAGCGACTTATG
>JBNMJF010000206.1:0-4012 GCA_050873665.1 Helicobacteraceae bacterium | reverse complement strand
TAGATTCTACGTATTGCTTTGGCGAATCTTGTAAGTCGCCTCGCAATGACGATAGGTTTGGATTGCCACGATTTGGTGTTGCCGAATCTCGCAATGACGAAAATAAGCGCGATTCGGCGAATCTCACTCGCAATGACGAATCCTTTTTAGTTTCCACGCCACAGGGCGAATCGCCATATTTGCATCTCTACCAAGTTCCCACGCAGGGCAAAGGCGCGGTAATGGCTTATGCCTTTAGCGTTGTGGAGGCGGATATTTTTATTATGATTGATGCGGATTTGGAGTGCGATACGAGCATTTTGCCACGCGCATTGCAAATCTTTAACGCACAAAACCTTGATATGCTAAATATCGCGCGACTTGCCAATGAGCCAAATCTCTATCGCAAAGGACACAAATTTGGCAATGCACTTTTTACAAAAATCGCTCAAATGCTTTTTGGCAAAAGTTTTAAAGATTTATTAAGTGGCTACCGAATCTTTTCTCGCGCCTTTGTTAAAAGCTTCCCAGCTACAAGCAAAGGCTTTGAGATAGAGACAGAATTAAGCATATTCGCACTTCAATGCCAAATGCGTATAGGCGAGATAAGCGCACCCTACCGCTCTCGACCGCAGGGCAGTTTTTCCAAACTCCGCACTTTTAGAGACGGCTTTAAGATTTTGGCAATGATTTTGCAGCTTTTATTCACCGAGCGTCCGCTATTTGTCTTTGGAATCGCTTCGATTGTGTGCTTTGCTGTCGCGCTAATCTTAGGTGTGCCTTTGGTGGTGGAGTTTCTACAAACTTCAAAAGTGCCACGCTTCCCTACGGCGTTTGTTTGCGTGGGATTTGGCATTATAGGCGTAGTGCTTGGAATCGCGGGACTTTTAGCGCATTTGATAGGGCGAAATTGCAAGGAAATGAGGCGATTTGTCTATCTTTTGAATTCGCACCCATCGTCATTGCAAGGCGAATCTACGGATTTGCCAAAGCAAACCACAAATCGGTGAATCAGCGTGGTATGCGATGAATTTGGCAAATAAAAATATGCAATCCACGCAAAGGCAATTTTTGCTTTATCTAATCTTAGGCGGAATCTTAACGCTAATT
This sequence comes from Helicobacteraceae bacterium, assembly GCA_050873665.1. Lineage (GTDB taxonomy): Bacteria > Campylobacterota > Campylobacteria > Campylobacterales > Helicobacteraceae > NHYM01. The sequence continues at coordinate 2,923 of JBNMJF010000206.1, read as the reverse complement.
GAGTGGCTTTGCTTTTACGCGCTAACATTTATGATTGGAATCCACTATCTAATATCGAGCCTTGCGGTGTTTGTGGCAATCTCCGCACTTGGAATCGTAGTGTATAAAAAAGCGATTTTTGGAGATAGTCATCTAAGCGCAAAGCGCGAAATCATCGCTATTTACGCTATAAACATTTTTGGAATCGCGCTAAATAGCCTAGTGCTTTGGCTTTGCGTGGAGTTTGTCGGCGTAAATGCGATGGTAGGGAAAATCATCGCGTCATTTTTGGTGGCGTTTTATAGCTTTTTTATGCGAAAGAAATTTATTTACAAAGGAGAGAGAAAATGAAAAATAATGCGAATCACGCGAATCGTAGTGCGAATCGCGCGACTATTTGGGCGAATCTAAGGGCGATTTTTGCACTTCCAAAGTGGCTAAAGATATTTTTGGGCGTTTTAAGCATAATCGCGGTAGTGGGGATTGTAGGCACACTTGCGCTAAATCAATCCGTAAAAGGCGAAACATATAGCGCGAATCTAAGCCTACACGAGCAAAAAGTGGCATTAGATGATGATAAAAATGCGACAGATGGCGAGTTTAGCTATACGGCTAGAATCCATTTTGAAAAATATGCCGCACTGCTTCGCTCTAGCTCTATCTCAAATGTCAAAGCGATAAGCTATGCGTGGGATAGTATGGTGGATTCAAGCGCATTTAAGGATTTAAAACATAGCAAACGAAATGTCTTTTTTAGCTCCACGCAAGATTTAAGTGCGCTTGGCATTGAATCGCTAGGCAAGGTGGAATATACAATCGATTTTAGTCCGTTGCTGTGGAATATCATAAAAATATTTGTCGGCATTGTGGCACTTACGCTTTTGTTAGCAAATACCATAAAGCACCACTTTGCGCCGTTTGGCAGATATGATTACGCACTCGCGCTTATTTTATCGCTAATCACGCTTATTTTATGCGTGGGGCAAGTAAATTATGGGCATCATTGGGGTGGGGATTTTTCGCAATATATTGCAGAAGGTATTAGTATAGCCACAGGCACAATGCACGAGCAAGTTGCCAATAATACCATAATGATGGACAAAACCGATGGGCAGTATGGTCCCTATGCTACGCCGTGGGGATTTTCGCTGTTACTTGCTCCGCTTTATGCGATATTTGGCTTTAATCTACTAGCATTTAAGGTGGTGGGAATATTATGCTATGTTATTTTTGTAGGCACTTTTTATATATTTTGCGCTAGGCGATTACCACGCATTTATGTGCTTTGTGCTAGTTTATTGTTTGCATTAAATTCAAACCTTATCAATTCAGCAAGTAATAATATTATGAGCGACATTCCATTTTTATGCTTTAGCTTTGTGGCGATTATGGCGTTAGGTGTGCTTTTTGGCGATAAGATTTCAAAGCATACATTTGCCCCATATATCTTTGCTATCTTAGGTGGTGCTAGTATGGCTTATGCAAGTGCGATTCGCACAAATGGATTGGTAATTTTATGTGCTTTGCTTTGTGTGCATTTTGCACTTTTAATAAAATATTTTATGCCCCGAATCTTTGAACGCATTGCATATTTACGAAAATTTACCTTTATAGATTCGCCTTATAAAATCTTTTTGCATATCTTGCCATATTTAGCTTTTGTAGCTGTCTATGGCGCTATTTTGCTTACACTTCCAAGTGGCAAAGGCAATATTCATTTGCAAGTCATAATGGGCGCAAGTATAGATAGCATATTGCATAATATAGATAGTTATTTGCTAATCATAAGTGAATTTTTAAGCAAAAAGTGGGGCGGTGGATTGGCTGTGCTTATGCTATGTATGCCACTTATATTGCTTGGAATCAAACAAAGTATTTATCAAAGCACACAACATATTTTTTATGTGCTATGTTTGCTTGGCTCTTTTATGCTAATCGTGCTGTGGCCACCATTGCAAGGATTACGCTATGCTTTTATTTTATTGCCATTTTTAGTATTTTATGGTGCAAAAGGACTTACAATATTAGAAAGTGAGCGTGTTAAATATGCCTATTTTGTTTCTATTGTGTTTGGAATTATAATAATATCTTTCGCATACAAAACAATAAATAGCGCACATTTTTCGCCCACTTCTCAAGTGAGCTATGGAGCATATACCAAAGAAGCAAGGCAAGTGTGGGACTTTATAAAAGAAAACACGCCCAAAAATGCAATGATTTTATGTTTCAAACCTCGTGTGCTTTATCTAAATACTAACCGCTTATCGTTTGCAAGTAACAATGTGAAGCGGTTAGATGAAGTAGATTTTGTGTTAATAACTAAAGATGACTACAATATGCCAAATCCCAATTCGCTATCATTTCAAACTAAGACACAGCTAATTTTCCAAAATAAAAATTTTTGGCTATATAAAGTAATAAAATAAATGTTATTTATAAGATTCGTGGGCTATAAATCCGCGAATCCACGCGCTTTGCGTAGTAAAATTGCCTTTAAAAATTCATCATAATCCCAAAATGTCCGCAAAAATCGCCTTTAATTTATATTTATCTATTTCATCACTAGCCACGCTCACAACGACATTTTCTAACTTTTGATAAAAATCATTTGGCACAATTTCAGGCGCATTTAGCCTTAGAAATGCCTTTGCCAAATAAATCGCACTGCGCTTGTTGCCGTCCAAAAATGGGTGAAATTTCACACAGCAAAACGCCAAATGCGTGAGTTTATCCACAAGCGTGGGGTAAAAATCATCGTTTTTGATATGTTGCAAAGCGGATTCCAAATAGCCTATACGCGACTTGTCGAATCCCTGTAAACCGCCCATTTGTCGCATAATATCGCTGTGTAGCGTTATGGATTCATCAAGCGAAAAATATCTCATTTGTCTTTTAGTCGCTCAAAAACGGCATAATTCTCCGCCTTTTGCAAGTCCTCTAACAT
>JBNMJF010000205.1:0-4057 GCA_050873665.1 Helicobacteraceae bacterium | reverse complement strand
TCTTTAGCCTTCTTCCATTCACTTCTCCTATCAATATCTTTAACTCTAAATAAAAAACTCTTAAAAGACTCTAATTTGTCGGCAACTTCAGAGTCATTTGCTGGTATTTTAGAGCAATATTTAGCATAACCTTGATTTGATTGTGTAATTTTTTCATCATAACACAAAGCACTTATAAAATTACTTTTATTTTTGCTATTACCCAAAGTGGCACACATTAATCCCCAACAATCTTCTTTATTTAGCTTTGAAGCATATTCTGGGAAATATGAACAATGTGGCATATTCGGGTCTATGCTATCTCTTTTGGGTATTTCTTTACTTATGTTTTCTACAGCACCATTATTTGATGAAGCTACAACAATTTCATATCCAGTAAGAGAAGGATTTAAGGCATATACAAACTTCTTTTTTGACTTGTCGCCTATAAATTTCAAAGTTTCACTTGGCTCTTGAAATTTGGATATTTGTTTTGCTCTTTGAATTATGATGTTTGCTATTATATCTTTCAAAAGAGTTGTTTTACCTGTGCCAGGGGGTCCATTTACAGAATAAAATCCACCTTTGCCTTTAAAATTGTTAATAATTTGATTGACACAAAATGCTTGTGAAAATCTTAATGGATATTGACTAGCAAATGAACCATCTGCTTGATTATTTGGCAACAAAGATTTATTGACAAAATCTATATTTGCCCTCAAATCAAGCCTTTTATTTTCATCGCTAAAAGGATTTAAGTATTCTTTTAAGAGGGTATTGGCATTGCCATTTTTAAATTTATCAATAGCTTCAAAAATATCTTTAATAAAAAAACTATTAATCATTGAATCAGAAGAATCGCTATTATCTTTATTTAATTTATTACTCCAACTAATTTCGGCTTGAATCATATCTGTAAATAAATCACAAGGTATATTTTGCTGAATTATTTTATTTATTTCCGTTATTAGTTCTCCTATTGATAAATTAGATTCCTTAAGATTTTTTATCTCTCCTGCTATTATTTTAGAATCTTTAAATTCTTTGTATCGTCTTGGAGACAATTCTTCAAAATGGACACAAGCCCAAGGAGCATTTGATATGATGATATCTTCTGAGTTAAATTCCCAATCATTGAGGTAATCTGCGGGTTCTTGTATAGTTTTGCTTAGGGTTATGTAATATCCAGCTGTTTCTATATTAGATTTTTCTAGGCGTTCATCTTCTTTATTTAATTTTTGCAATAAAAAACTATATAAACTATCAGTTTCATCACTATCTAGCGAATATATCAAGCCATATAATTTTATCTCTATTCTTGGTCCATTCTTATCATTAGTGATTGTTTCTATTTCTTTTGATAGTTTTTTATCAAATTCAGAAATTTGGCATTTTATAACCTTCATATTTTTATTAGATGAGGCAATTTTTGCTGGGGATTGCAAAGTTTTTGAATTCAATAATTCACTATAAAGAAAATAGCTTAGAGCCCGTATTTCATTTTCCATATTAACTCCTTAATGTTATGTGTCTATAAGATTCAACAAAAAGCCTAATATCATAGCATTGATATTTTTAGTTGTGAATACCAGTGTTTTGCGCTAACAAGGCTCATTGTAATATCACAAAAATATTTAAACGCAAATTCTAGCATAAAATTAGGAAATATACACTTAATTTAAATATAGTTCTATGTTAATGCATTGTCTTAATCGCAAAGATACTTGCAAAAAGAGCGCAAAGAGTCATACAAAGGCTAGTAGCACTGCCAAAGGCAAGTAGCGCACCAAATTGCGAAGTCGCCAAAATCACAAAAGAGATAATGCTAGTTAGCGAAGCCAAAATGATACCCAAAATAGCGCAAATCTTACTTTTATGAAGCGCGAAAATCATATAATCAATCCCCACCACACTCGCCAAAATCAGCCCAAAAATACTAAAAATATTCACGCTAACACCGCAAATTATCAGCACACAAAGGCTTAGCATCGTAGCAAGTAGCACAAGCAGCGTCATAATCACACTCATTTTTAGCCCAAAACACGCGCTCAAAATCACAAATGCGCTCAAAAATGCAAGAATTTTTAGTGCAATCGCATTGCGTTTAATGCTCTCAAATCCGCTATTTATACTCGCGTTAAAGTCGATAAATCGCGCGTTATGCGCCTCTAAAATGGCTTTGATTTCGCCACTATCGTTTTGTGAAAAATTAGGATTTTTTAGAAACATAATGCTTTGAATTGTGCTATTAGATTCGCCTAAAGTGGGCGAATCGGCGTTGTGATTCAAATTAAGATTCGCATTTTTTATCAAAAATCTATTTAGTTTAAAAGTATCAAAAATATTATATAAATTATCCCTAAAATCAATGATTTTTAAATCTTTAATTTGATTTGAAAAATCACTAATGACATTTTTTTCAAAGCCTAAATCTTTCAAAAAAGTTGTATTTTTTTGCATTAAATCCACCAAAATCGCTTTTGCTTTGCCCTGCTCTTTTGGACTTAGAAAAACACTACTAATCCCGCTATACTCGCTAATAACGCCTTTTTGCTTTAAGATTCGCCCCAAACTGCGCTCTTTTTCTATCAAATCATCGCTATTTTTGCCACTAAGGGCGATAAACTGCGTATTTGAAAAATCCTGCATAATCTCACTAATGCGCAAAGTCTCATCAAGCAGGGCTTTTGGCGGGGCATAATAATGCTTAATATTGTCGCTAAAATCAAACTTCGCCATAAACGGCATAGCGCAAATTATTACCGCGCAAGGCGCAATCAGCCACTTTTTATTGCATTTTTTTAACATTAGCGCGTAATTTAGGAGGCAAAATCTAAAGATTCGCTTTGGTTTGGGGCGTGAATCTATCATTTGTGGCAGTAAAAAATATGTCGCTATCATCGCCCCTAAAAGCGTAAATATGGAGATTGTGGCGATTTGGTGCAAAAAATTCATCGGCGATAGGAAAAAAATCGCATATCCGCTACACGCAATGAGTAAGCCAATCAAAAAGACTTTTTTTAGATTTGAAATAGGCAAATTTCTTTTATAATTTAGACTTAAAAAGTGCATTGAAAAATCAAGCACCAATCCAATCAAACTCGTGCTAATGACAATGCTTAAAATATGCACTTTATCAAGCAGTGCGAATCCCCCAGCCAGTCCGCGTAAAAACGCAAATATAATGATAAAAATTAGTCTAAAAATCTGCGCACTACCAAACGCACAAAAAAGCAAAATGCTAATCAAACTAAGCGATAAAATACTCATATACGCACTTTCCACATTGCCACGATTTTCCCCCACCGCTGAGAAAATCGCCCCTCCGCTAGATAACAAAATCGCATTTTTTGCACTCGCCACAGCTTTAGATTCGGCGATGAAATTTAAAAGCGCATTTGATTTGACATTATCGCTCAAAATGCCCCGCGCAATGTAGTATTTTGTGCCATTGTGATTAGCAAAAATTCTGCCACTACCCAAATCCACGCTCATATTAGACTTTAGCAAATTAGAATGCGATGAGAGATTAAAAAAATCGCGTTGCATTGGCAAGATTCGCACTTCAAAGGCATTAAAAATATTTGCCATTGCACTATTTATAAAGTGCGAATCCTTAGTAATAATTTGCTGATAAGTTTCATAATTTAGTGTGGCAAGTTTATAAAAATCTAGTATTTTTTGGAAATTTGCGCCATTATTTTTGCTAGATTCATTAGATTCAAGCGAATCGATGATTTTACTAAAAATTTGATATTTTTCATTTTGCGCTTTTAGCGATTCCAAAACTTCTAAATTATCGCTTAAAAACACAATTTCATTTGACAAAGATTCGCGCATATTTTGCGTGATAGCCTTATCGTTTTCATCTAAATTTATTAGCGTGTAAATGTCAGATTCGACATTAAAATTACGCGCAATTATAGCAACTAAACATAGCGAAAATATAAAAAAAATACTATAAATTTTCCATTCCATTAGATTCGCGCCTAAAATGCTATTTCAAAAAGCCCACAAGATTCCACGCCCAAAATCGCCACCAAATCACCACAAAATCACGCCAAAACGCTACTTCACG
>JBNMJF010000204.1:0-4064 GCA_050873665.1 Helicobacteraceae bacterium | reverse complement strand
TCCCGTGGCTTAGCATAAAAAATACACTTCCGCTTATGCCCTCCACATTTAGCGCAAAAGTCCCTAGCACAATCACTCCCATATGCGAAATTGAGCTGTATGCGATGACTTGCTTCATATCATCTTGCGCAAATGCGATAAGCGCGGCATAAATCACCATTATCACGCATAAAATCGCAATAGGAGTGATAAAAGCGATACTCGCATCGGGAAAAAGTGGCAAAGAAAAGCGCACAAATGCGTAAGTCCCCATTTTTAGCAAAATCGCTGCCAAAATCACAGAGCCTGTGGTGGGGGCTTGTCCGTGCGCGTAAGGTAGCCAAGTGTGGAGCGGAAACATAGGCACTTTGACGGCGATTCCCACAAAGAATGCCAAAAATAAGATTTTTTGATAATCCACGCCCATTTGCAAACTATACCAATCCAAAATATCAAAGCTCCAAGTGCCTTGCGTTGCGACATAGTAGGCGTAAGCAAAGTAGAGGATTCCAAAAAGCATCACAAGCGAGGCGCAAAATGTGTATAAAAAGAATTTGATTGAGGCGTAGATTCGCTTTTCACTGCCCCACGCGCCGATGATATAAAGCATCGGCACAAGGCTAATCTCCCAAAAAATGTAAAATAAAATCATATTTAGCGACACAAACACGCCAATCATAATGCTTTCTAAAAATAAAAGTGAGATTAGAAAGTTTTTCATTCCTTCGACACTATGCAAAAAAATCACGCATAATAGCGTGATAAACGCGCTTAGCACGACTAAAAATAGCGAGATTCCATCAACGCCGACATAGTAATTTATGCCATTTGTGATAGGCAAAATACTGATAAATTGAAATGTGGGATTATTGCTATCAAATAGGCACCAAAGCAAAATACAAAGCCCTAGCTCCACCGCGCTAATGGCGATTGCGTAGTATTTCGCACTGGTGTTATCCATCATCTTGCCAAACATTAGTAGCGTTGAGAGTGCTGGTAAAAATAAAATGATATTTAATAGATTTTCCATTTTGTCCCCTAAAATGCGACTAATAGCAAGGCTAATGCCACAAAGATTCCGCTAAACATAAAGATAAGCGATTGGCTTAGGATTCCGCTCTGCGTTTTTCTTGCATTTTTGCCACTTTGCATAAAGATTTTTGCGATTAAATCCACCACAAAATCTATGATTTTTAAATCAATCTCTTTCCACAAAAACTCCGCGATTGCTTTATAAGAGCGCACAAAGATAATGTCATAGAGTTTTGGGATATAGTATTGATTGCTTAGTAATTTATAAATGCAATTTTCTTGTATTTTGCTTTTATCAATTCGCCACCATTTGCTTTTTTTGCGATAGACAAAAAACGCGAAAATAATCCCGCTAATTGCCACAAACAGCGCAAGAGCAATGAGAATGGCTAGTGTGGCTGAATCTAAATGCGCTTCTTTTATGTCAATGAATCGCCCCACGAGATTCATAAAACTATGCTCGAAAAATCCTGCGATTATGGCAAGAATGGCTAGTGGGAGCATAGCATAAAGCATAACCTTGCCAGATTCGTGCGGGTGGGTTGAATCCTCATAATTTTTGGGCGCAAAAAACACAAGCATTATTAGCCTAAAGCTATAAAACGCCGTGAGAAACGCGCTAAATAATAGCACCACATAAATCACAAAATTACCCTCAATAAACGCGCCCTCCAAAATCTTATCCTTAGAGAAAAATCCCGCAAATGGGTAGATTCCAGCCAAAGCCACAGAGGCGATTATCATTAAAATTGCGCTAAATCGCAGTGGTTGCCACAAAGCCCCCATTTTGCTAATGTCTAATTTATCATTCATCGCGTGCATTACATTTCCCGCGCCCAAAAAGAGCAGTGATTTGAAAAATGCGTGTGTGGGTAGGTGAAAAAGCGCGATTGCATAGTATCCAAGCCCCGCAGCGACAAACATATAGCCTAATTGCGATAGGGTAGAGTAGGCGATAATGCGCTTTAAGTCGTTATTAACGAGTGCCATACTTGCCGCAAAAATCGCCACAAACGCGCCCAAATACGCGATAAATAGCCCGATATGTGGGATTAGCTCATAAATAGGATTTGCGCGAATCACAAGATAAACTCCCGCAGTTACCATTGTCGCGGCGTGGATTAGCGCAGATACGGGCGTAGGACCCTCCATAGCGTCTGCTAACCAAGTATGCAAGGGGAATTGCGCAGATTTTCCCATAGCACCGATGAATAGCAAAATGCCAATCAAACTAAGCGTCCATTCGCTAAATACGCCCGATTCGGCGTTTGCAAGTGCCATAAAAATATCATCATATCGCACCGAGCCAAATGTAAAAAATAGCAAAAAGATTCCAAGTAGCATTCCCAAATCGGCGATGCGATTCATTATAAAGGCTTCATTTGCGGCAAAGGACGCGCTTTTGCGATTATGCCAAAAGCCAATTAGCATCCACGAGCAAAGCCCTACGCCCTCCCAGCCGATAAATAGCCCCAAAAAATTATCGCTCATCACAAGAATAAGCATTGAAAATACAAACGCACTCAAAAACGCAAAGAATTTATTAAAGCCACAATCGTGCGCCATATAGCCGATAGAATAGATATGCACAAATAGCGAGACGATTAGCACCACGATAATCATCACGCAACTAATGCCATCAATCATAAAGCCAAATTCGCTATAAAATCGCCCAGCCACAATCCAATCGCTTAAGATGATTTGTATCGTGCCATTTTGCGCCACTTCAAAAAGCGCGAAAATAGCGATGATTAGCGCGAATCCAAGTGATATTGTCGGCACGATAGCAGCGAGTAGATTTTTTTTGCTAAAGGCAAAGAGTGCCGCAAAAAGTGAGCCAAATAGTGGCGCAAAGAGTATGGATTCAAACATTGCCTATCCTTTCATCGCGCTGATTTTATCCAAATCAAGCGTCCTATATCTGCGATACATAATTATTAGCAGTCCAAGCCCCACAGCGACTTCACTTGCGGCAATAGCGATGATAAAAAGCGCGAAAATCTGCCCGTCTAAATTGCCATAATATTTGCTAATCGCCACTAGCGCGATATTTGCGGAGTTTAGTAAAATCTCTGTGGAGAAAAATAGCATTAGCAGATTTTTGCGTCTCATAATGCCAATGCTCCCTATGGCAAACAAAATCGCGCTTAATAACAAATAATGATTTAAAACTATCATAGATTTTCCTTTAATGTGCTTGAATCTAATGCGCTTGAATCGTGTGGTGCGTCTTTTTTAACCAAAATAATTCCGCCAATCATCGCAATTAGTAGCATTACTGCGGCGATTTCAAAAGGCAGTAGATATTTTGTAAAAAGCAACATTCCTAATGATTCGACATTGCCAAGCGATTCGACATTGCCTTTAATAGCCGAATCGCCCATAGATTCGCCCACACTTATAATCACAATGCGCGGGATTAAGATGATGATTGCCACCATAATTGCGCTTCCCACGCCCAAAATGGCGATAGTTTTGGTATGCTTAAGTTGCTCACGCACTTCCTTTGTGCTGTCAAAAAACATCATTCCAAAGGCGTATAGCGCCATAACCGCGCCCGTATATACGGAAATCTGCACCACGCCCAAAAAGTCCGCGCCAAGCGTGAAAAACAGCCCTGAGATAAAAATCATTCCCGCTGCTAACGCACTCATCGCATAAAGGATATTCGCACTAAAGGCGACTACGGAAAAAGATGCGATGATGAGAATGGCAAATAAGTAAAAAGAGATTGTTTCTAACATAATGAGTCCTTTTGTGAGACAAATTCTGCGTCTTTTTGCGATAAATCGGGGAGACTTGTTGTTCGCTTCGTCAATAGACTATTAGTCTTATTTCCTTGCTCACAACTGCGCAACCCCGATTTCTCATCAAAAATACTTGAATTTGTTTTTGCAATGGAACTGTTTTGATTGGATTCGTCATTGCGAGATTCGGCGTTAGCCGAATCGTGGCAATCCACAAAAGATTCGTCATTCTGAGCGTAGCACGAAGTGCGTAGCGAAGAATCCAAATCACGCGAATCTAATGCGAATCTAGAATCCATTTCTTTA
>JBNMJF010000203.1:0-4105 GCA_050873665.1 Helicobacteraceae bacterium | reverse complement strand
GCGTGTGGCGTGATTGCCTGTACTGATGCGCTAAATGGATTTTTGCACCTTGAAAATAACGAGGCGCGGGAGCAAATCATCTTTGCCGATAGTATTTTGCTAACAAAGACGGATTTGCAAAGCGATGAAAAGGCTTTGGGTGCGTTAAGGGCGGAGATTTTGGGGCTAAATCCAAGTGTGGAAATCTTTGATAAAGCGATTTTGGGAGCGAATTATGAGCGATTATTTGCGCAAAATAGCGCGAATCGCCCTGCAAATCAAGCTACGAATCACGCGAATTTGGCGATAGATTCACAAGATTCAAACAAAGATTTTAGCAACGATTCGCGCAAAACCCACACACAAGGCTTTGACACACTTAGCATTAGCTTTAGTGGGGCGATTGAGTGGAGTGGATTTGGGATTTGGCTAAGTTTGTTGCTTCACAAATACGGCACGAAAGTCCTGCGCGTAAAGGGGATTATCGATATTGGCGAGGATTTTTTGGTAAGCATAAATGGCGCGATGCACATTATCCACCCGCCTACGCATATTAAAAAGGACGCGCAAAGTGGTTCAAATCTCGTCTTTATCACGCGCGATTTGCCAAAAGAAAAAATCATTGATTCGCTAAATGGCTTTGAGCCCATATTAAAAATCAAAGACTTTAAAGTTGTGTGAAAATTTTTTAAAAATTTTCGCCACCAAAATCTTTCGCCACGAATCTAACGCCCCTAATCCACCATATTTAGGTATTTTTCGATGGTTTTTAGATTGTCATTTTTGACAGATTCGCTTACATTTAGCAAATTGATTGCCACCCAAATGATTGCCAAAATCGCCCAAATCACAAAGATTGCAATGCCTATCATCGCCTCTTTCGCGTAAAGTGGATAGTCAAATTCCTCCACAAGCACATACCACGCAAATAAAATGCACCAAATTATCGTGGTAAAGATGAGCTTAAAAGTGCCTAATTTGTGGCGATTGCGGTAGAAATCCTCCGCGCCAAATGCACCTAGCAATATGCACAAGATTAGCGCGACATTGGGATTTTTAAGCGGTAGTTTTTCTAATGCGCTCACACTTTCCGCGCTTAGTTTTTCTAATTTCGGCTTTAGGTTTTCCTCGCTATTCACAGGGATTTTGCCACTCCAAAGTAGCAGTAAGTTTAGCATTGTAGTATTCATTTTGCCTCCTTAAAATTTTAATGCGCGAAATTATAATAAAATCGTTGTGAATTATTTGTGAAATTTGCGGATTCGTCCCTGCTATGCGCAAAAAACGCCCAAAATGTTAAGAAAAAATGTGTAAATTTGTAGCGTAGATTTAATTAGATTCGTATATAATTGCGACATTTTTAGCAAATCAAATCAAAGGAATGACAAAAAATGAGAGCATTTATAATTTTCGCGCTTTTTAGCCTTGCAAATGTGGCGTTTGCGTTTAATTTCGAGGAAATGCCAAGCGTTACCAAACGACAAAATCCAAGTGGCAATAATGGCGTGATTCACTCCTACAATGACGCTATTAGCGAGATAAAAAAGAGCGTTGTCAATATCTCCACGCAGAAAAAAGTAAGCCAAAATGTCCTAAATCACCCAATGTTTAATGACCCGTTTTTTCAGCAATTTTTTGGCGATATTTACCGCAACGCGCCCAAAGATAGAGTGGAGCGAAGCCTTGGAAGTGGCGTAATCATAAGCAAAGATGGCTATATTGTTACAAATAATCACGTGATTGACGGCGCAGATAAGATTTTAGTCGCGCTCCCCAATAGCCCCAAAAAAGAATATGAAGCAAAAATCATCGGCAAAGACCCTAGAAGCGATTTAGCCGTGATTAAAATCAACCAAAGCAACCTGCCCTACGCTAAAATCGGCAATAGCAATGAGCTAATGGTAGGCGATGTCGTCTTTGCCATAGGCAATCCCTTTGGCGTAGGCGAATCCGTAACGCAGGGCATAATCTCCGCGCTTGATAAAAGCAATATGGGCATAAATGACTATGAAAACTTTATCCAAACAGACGCGTCCATAAATCCGGGCAATTCTGGCGGTGCGCTGGTAGATTCGCGTGGTGCGCTGATTGGCATCAATACGGCGATTCTCTCACGCACAGGGGGCAATCACGGCATTGGATTCGCCATTCCTTCTGATATGGTGAAAAAAATCACAAAGACGCTCATTGAAAAAGGTAGCATTGAGCGCGGATTTTTGGGCGTGGGAATCCAAGACATTACGGAAAATTTGGCGAATCTCTACAATGGCAAAAGTGGCGCGGTGCTAGTTAGCGTGGATAAATCTAGCGCGGCGGCAAAGGCTGGGCTAAAGGTGTGGGATTTAATCATCGCGGTGAATAATAAGCCCATAAATAGCGCAAGTGAGCTGAAAAATACGATTGGCTCATTTCCGCCCAATGAAGTCGTGGAAGTGCGCTACATACGCGACAAAAAAGAGTATAAGACAAAAGTAAAATTAGATAAATACAACGATAAAAACGAAGTGGCGGATTCGAGCGCAAAAAGTAGCGGGGAAGGCACTAGCAAGGGAGCGCAAAATAGCGGACTTGCAGTAGAAAATCTCACGCGCGAAATGCGCCAAAGATACCAAATCCCAAGCGATTTTAGTGGCGTCCTAGTTAGCGAAGTGGCGGAATCTAGCGCGGCTGCAAAGGCTGGATTTGAGAGTGGCGACATAATCACGCAAATTGAGGATATAAAAATCAATAGCGTAAGCGACTTTAACAACGCGATGAAGCGATATAGTGGCAAAATCAAGCGAATCTTAGTGCTACAAAGTAATGGGCTAAATACGATTACGATGAAATAAAGCACACGGCAATTTGTTCTGGGGTATGCAATTTCGCACTTGTGAAAAATTTCGGGCATTCGCAGACCATTAGTCTAGTCTCACGCCCGAAATTTTTCACAAATACAAAAGCCACACCGCCATTACTTCGATTGCGATTCGCCTTGCGAATCAGCTACAAATCAAATGCAAATCTGCAACTTTTTGTCATTGCAAGGCGATTTTAGCGAATCTCCGAAGCAATCCAAACTTGTCTCTAAAAGCACAAAATCTTTTTGCGACTTTTGCAAACTTAAAGGCAAATTGTTTTAAAATACGCATTTTTTAGAATTTTCGCGTGGATTTTGGCGTAAATTTTGCGCCACTTCGCACCAATCCACGCCCAAATGTGATATAATGACAAAATTTTTTTAAGGAATCGCAATGAAATGTATTGATGAGCTACAAAAAATCGGCATAGACAAGGTCAGCGCGAAAACACGCATTACGCAAGATAAATTGCAAAATATCATCGACTTTAAATACGATGCGTTTGATAAGACACGCGCACGGGGATTCGTGCAGATTATACAAAGGGAATTTGGCATTGATTTAAGCGAGTGGTTTGCCGCCTACAATGACTATCACAGCGCACCCACCGAGCAAACAGAGGAGGCGAGTGAGGGCAATGATGAAATCGCAAGGCAAATCAATATCCCCATTGAGAGCGATAAAAAGGACAAATCATATATCGTGCTAATTGTGCTTTTAATCGTGCTGGTGGTGCTTTTTATGAGCTTTTTTATCTACAATAATTTTATCTCGCCAAGCACAAGCACAAAACCTACGAGCCAAAGCACTTTAACGCCACTGCAAGAGATTCAGCAAAATAAAAATGATTTGGCTAGAGAAGAAGCGCAAAATGTGGTGGATTTAAGCATAAATCAAGCAGATTCAAGTGCGAATCCAAGCGAAAATAGCGCAGATTCAAGTGTGAATCCAAATCAAAATACGCAAGATTCAAAGGTGGATTCAAGCATTGAAAATGTGGCGAATCTTTCTACAAATTCGGCGAATCCAAGCGCGAATCAAAGCATCGCAAATCAAAATCCGCCCACAACCATAGCGCAAACAACTATCGCCACGCAAACCGAAGAGCTAGTTATCACGCCAAATGAGCCACTTTGGGTGGGAATCATTGACTTAAAATCGCGCCGTAAAAAACAGCTAAATATAGACGCAAGGCATTCAATCACGCTAGATGGCGATAAGATAATCCGCACAGGACATAGCTACTTTAGCGTAAGCAGTGGCACAAACTTTGCAAAGCAATATAT
>JBNMJF010000202.1:0-4108 GCA_050873665.1 Helicobacteraceae bacterium | reverse complement strand
GCATTAGATGCCATTGATTCCAAAGACGACAAAAAGGCATTAGAAAAATACAATATTTTATACCAAAATACCAAAAAAATCGAATATCTAAAAGAGCAGATTTTCGCGCTAATGAGGCTAGAGGATTACGACAATGCGCTTAAGACGATTAAGGAATTTGAAGCCATTATCCCCAATGATTTGGAGATTTTAAAGGCAAAGGCTTACATTGTGAGGCGGGACGCAGATGCTTCTATTAGCATTTGGAAGCGCATAATTCAGCTAGAGGATAGCGTGTTTAATAATAACTTTATCGCCGCGCTATATTACGCCAAAAGCGACTTTGAAAACGCTAGGGCGCATTTGCTCCGCGCCTATAAAATCGAAAATAATGAGGAAATGATACTTGTCATTGCGTCTTTGGATTTGGAGGAAAAGAAATTTGATAATTCCATTGCGCTAATTAAGGCGCATTTTAAAGATGAAATGAGTGAGCGATTCGCCACGCTACTAATCCCAATCGCAAAAAAGCTAAATTCGATAGATTCGCTAGAGCCACTATTTTTGTATTATTTCAACAAAAAGCCAAGCGACTTAAACGCCACGAATCTTGCCAAGTTATATTATGAAAAAAGCGATTATGCCAAAGTGCTTGAGTTAGCCAAAAAATACGAGTTTGACGCGCCTATTATGATTGACATTTATATGGCACAAAAGGACTACGCAAAGGCAAAGGCAGAGGCGCAAAAAGCCTATTCGCGCACCAAAGAGGACTATTATTTGGGCATTATGGCAATTATCGACTTTGAGAGCGCAGATGGCGTGGAGGGTAAGCGCAAAATCGCCCCGCAAATCGTTGATATGCTAAAAAAAGCCGTGAAAAACACACCCAATCACATTTTTTATAATTATGTGGGCTATTTGATGATTGACTATGATATAAATATCGCTGAGGGCGTGGATTTCGTGCAAAAGGCACTAAAGGTTGCGCCCGAAAATCCAGCGTATTTGGATAGCCTAGCGTGGGGGCATTTTAAAAGTGGCAAATGTGGCGAGGCAAAGGCGGTGATGGATAAAATCCCGCGCGAAGTGGTGCAAAAAGAAAGCGAGATAAAAGAGCATTTAGAAGCTATCGATAAATGTTTGGGAAATTAGCGAGTTTAGCGCGAATCTGCGCCGAATCGTGCTTATGGTTTGTGGCGCGGTTTTCTATGAGATTTACTATGCGATTTGCGCTAAATTACACAAAGATTTTGGTAAAAAAACGCGAATCGCAAATCGACTTAGGTGTTTTGGGACGCTCTTTGTCGTGTAATCCACTTATGCCGCGCGATTTTAGCGCATTGCCAAATTTTAGCTTAAGCCAAATTGCCACGATAAAAAGAGAGAGCGATTTACACGCGCTAAATAAGATTCAAAGCCAAAGCTCACAAAATGGCGCGATTATCGTGGATACTTCGTTACAAAAGGACATTTCTTTGGTGGCAAATGCTAGGTGCTACACGGCATTTTTAATCATTCACAAAGATATTTTTATCTCCAAATATCAAATCCTTGAATCGCTCGTATATGGCGCGGATTGCATAGTTTTATCAAGCGATATTTTAAGCGATGAGAGCCTAAAAACGCTCCAAAACTACGCACAACACTTGGGACTTTCCGTAGCAACTACGAATAAAAATGGTGAGATTGCCATAAAATCTATGAATGAATCTATAACGCAAAAATAGCGTCATTGCAAGGCGATTCAACGAATCGCCTCGCAATAATGGAAAGAAAGTAGATTGTTTCGGCAAATCGCAGATTCGCCATCACAAAGACAAAAAATCGCAATTCCACAAAATCGCGCTATTTACAATTCCACCAAACCCCCTACCGCACTTTGCTAAAGTCGATTTGAAATAGGCTCTTTTCAAACACCACGATATGAAAAATCGCATCAAAAATTTTGACATTATACATAAAGCCCTCCACGACAATCTCGCGCTTTTTTAAGTCGCTATGTATCGCATTTGCCTTGAAAATCACTTCGTTGCCTAGCTCAACGGGCGCAAGAAACTTCACCTCCGAGTAAATGATAATGCTATTTGGCTCATTTACCGCAGCCATCGCACAAAATGACGCCGAGTTAAAGACAAATCCGTAGTGGATTAGCATTTTATCATCGGTTATCATTTTTTCTGTGGGGATAAACTTCACCACCGCGCGATTACGCTCTAATGGCAACACCAGCTCACCGCAAAATTCGCGGTTGATTTTCTTATAAATCCTAAGTTCGCTTATTTCCTCAAAATACTGCTCTTGCTCTTGCTCATCCGCCATAAACGCCCCCTTTGTTTGATTTCGCGCCACATTGCCCTAACGATTTGCCATAAATTCTAGCCATATTCGTGCCACATTTACGCATTAGATTCGCGCCTTAAAATACGCGCGAATCGGCGCAGGATAGCCTTCAATCGTCTTATTTTCATCGCTTTTATCTAAAAAATCACCCAAAGATTCGCCACAAATCCAATCTGTTTTGCGTTGCTCATCTTGCGTGGTTTTTTTGGTGCAAAGCAACTCTATGTCCCTAAATCCCGCGCGTTTCAGCCAATTTGTAAAAGCACTCACACTTGGGATAAAATAGACATTTTTCATTTTAGCATAAATTAGCGGAGTTAGCGCGATTTCTTTGGGCGAATCCACAATCAGCGTATCGGCGATGATTTCACCACCCGCATTTAGCGCATTTTTAAGGATTTTTAGGCACTCAATGGGATTTGTGCGATGATAAAGCACACCAAGGCAAATGATTGTGTCAAACTTTGTGTCATAATGCGCCAAATCCTCAATGCCAAGCAGTTCAAAGGCGATTTGACTTTGGATAAAGGCATCTATTAGCTCAAACTGCGCCTTGCAAAACGCGCTAGGCTCAAATCCTACGATTTTTCGCGGAGCAAAAGGCAGCATTCTAAACATATAATATCCGTTGTTGCACCCAATGTCTGCGACAATTTTGCCCTTGATATTAAGATGATTTGCGATTAGGTTAAACTTGATTGCACTATTCCACTCGCTTTGAATTTCAATGTCAAAAAAGCGAAATGGTCCCTTGCGCCACGGCTTTAAAGCGACTAATAAATCGCGTAGATTCGTTAAAAAAGATTCGGGCGATTCGGCGATAGATTCGCTCGATTCGCCCCAAGATTCGCTAGATTCACCCAAGTCCAAGCCCGAATCCGCAAAATCCACGCTCACAACATCACCAAAATCTATTTTAAATTTTTGCGCCTTTACAGATTCGCGCAAATCATAGATTCGCCCCATTAGCGGGGCGATATTTCGCGCATTTAATTTTTGTCTTATCGCAGTGCTATTGTTTTGGATAAACAAAAATGCTCTCTTTCACAATGTTGATTTGCTCGTCATCTACGCTATAAGCCATAATCTTTATGGGGATTATCGTATCTTTTGCGGTGGATTTACCCAAATTGCTATTTGTGATAAGGAAAACGCGCTTTTTTACGCTCTGGCGCGGATTTATTTTGAATGGCTCAAGCGGTTTTTTAATCACAATATCGCTATTATCAAGCACTTTGAAATAATAAGTATGCGCCACATTTGAAGTGTTTTGAAAAAGCATTGTGTAGTGATTTTCCACCGCGCCATTATCCAAAATCTTGTAAGATTCAGCCACGCGATTGATATTTAAAAGCATATTTGATTTGCCCTGTGAAAGCGTAAATGCGATAGTTAGCGCGATTGCAATCACCACAATATAGCCGATTGTTTTTCCGCGAAAATATCGCACTTTTGCATTCTGCGCTAGGGCGTTTGTGCTACTCCAATACACAAGCGAAGTTTTTTTCAGCTTTTGCATTATGCTTTCACACGCATCGGCGCACTCAAGGCAGTTTATGCACTCTAATTGCAAACCTTTGCGAATGTCGATATGCGTGGGACAAACGCGCACACATTTATCACAAGCCACGCATTCGCCCGTGATTTGCGCTTTTGGCAATAAATGCCCATTTTCATCATAAACCGCCGAGCCACGCGCAGTATTGTAAATGACGGTTTTGGTGTCGTTGTCATAAAGCACGGATTGCACCCGACAATATGGGCACATATAAATGCAGAAATTCTC
>JBNMJF010000201.1:0-4152 GCA_050873665.1 Helicobacteraceae bacterium | reverse complement strand
GTATCCAAATCACGCGAATGCGAATCAATGACCCAAAAGTGAATCAAAATAACCTCGCTTTGTAGATGAGAGTCTGTAAGGTTAGAGAGACTCTACTTTTTGCAAAAGCAAAAAGTAGCAAAAACTTTGAATAAGGATTCGCACTTCGTGCGGATTTTATTTTACTTTGGATTTACACGATTCGCTTTTTTGATTTGCCTAAAGTGAGTGAATCGCTTTTGATTCACGAATTACCCAAATGGATACTTCGCCACTCTCAGTATGGCGGGATTGTGGGATTCGTCATTGCGAGGCAATTTATTGCCGAAGCAATCCACGAATCTAAAATAGATTGCCACGACTTGCCTAAAGGCAAGTCTCGCAATGACGGCATGTGGCGATTCGCGCGAATTGCCCTTGATTCACGAATCGCCGAATCTCGCAATGATAGAGTATTTGTGGCGATTCGTTTCCATAAAGGCAAACGAATCCAAATTATACTAATCCCTAGTCACTCTCTCAAATAGCTCCATTTGGCTTTTTAGCTCGGCACAAGTCATAGTGCTTTTTCCATATTCTTTGATGGAATCGCCACTATAATTTCCACCATAATATCTACTATAATATTTGTTGTCTATGCTTACGGTATCTTGTGGCGATTTTTTATAGCATTTGACGACATAGTGTGATTTATAGATTTCAGCATATTGTTTTACCCAATCAATGCTATTTAATTCAGCCCAATTTATCACTTCATATTCGATAGGCAATGAGTAAAAATTTTCATATTCCTCTATTTCAGTTGCTTCGCTTACATAGTTATAATATTTATCAAAGCTACTTAGCATTTTATCGCCTACAAAGCGATAGATTCGCAAGGCATTTTGTTGCATTTCTTCATTTTTCATAAACTTCAAATACATAGCATTTTCATCATTGCGCTTTTTTAAGGTGGCTTTGATTTTTTCTATTGCCACATTTTCATCAAAATTTTTATTGTTGTGTTTTATAGAAATTTTAGTTACACACTCATTTGGCGTAGGAAATTCATTTATAGCCTTTACATTAAAGACATATTTGCGCAATATGTTTGGGAGATTTTTTATATCTTTGACATATTTATCTGTCGTTGTGTATTTGCAATCATTTTTATTTGACTTGATTCCATACAAACTATATGCCGATACAAGAATCTCACACAACTCACTTCTTTGTGTTTGTGTAACCTTTACCACTTGACATTCATTTGCTTTCATTTGTGGATATAGATTGTGTAACGCTTCGCATAAATTCTCTGTGCGATAAAATTTACTTACAAATTCCCACAATACTTTATCCTCTATATTTTGCCTATTCGCCTCGCATATATTTGCAAATGCGCTACTTATCACAAATACTATTAACATAAAAATTCTCATCTTAATCCTCCTTTAAAAATTCCATTATTGCTTTATTTTGTTTTATTATATCAATACCTCCCCATTTACCATTGAAAAAAGTATCGAAGTAAAGCAATGTGTTATCATCAATATATGCAAAAGTTTTAGCCGGATAATCATAACTATAATGTGGTATAAGTGCAATCACGCCACTAGTTAATTTATAGTTCTTATTCTTCCCTATGCGCTCATTTATCTGACTTATAAAATCAACATAATTTTGATATATACTACTAGCTAATGTCCCTGCCTTTTTAAAGCCATCTAACTTATCCAAATCTCCCGTATAAAATTGCATTTTATATACGCACATTTGGTCTATATATTTAACGCTAAATTTAAATCCAATCAAATCTAGCATATATGCTTCCAACTCTTTATCAAATTTAGGACCATATTTTTTAAGCATTTCATCTTGGCGCGAACAAGAAAATTTTACATCTTTTAGTTTTGGTTTCATTGATTCTATAAAAGCAATATATGCTTCATCTACTTTGCCTATACAATCAAAGTCGCTATCATTGCATTGTCCTAATCTTTTATTGATTTCATCAAGCGATTTTAGACATTGATTTATTTGCTGTTGTTTGTTTGTATCTTTTAATGCCTTTACTTTGGCTATTTGTTCAATCTCATTTGTTGTCTTATCGCGATAATCTCTATACGATGTTACATATTTTGCCTCACTTGCCCCGCTAAACTGATAGCAAGTTTGCAATGCACGATTTTTAGTGTTTTTAGCCCCCTCCATAGTCTGTTGTTTTGATACACCAAAACACCCACAAAACACTACACACGCCACAATGGCTACTATTTTTTGAATCCCTTTCATCTATCTGCCCCCTATATCATTTGTGATTTTGCCACTAAGCAAATCTTCGATAAATTCACGCATTGAATCTGCAAAGTAGCTTTTAAAATTCTCATCGCTTATCATATCACTTTTAGCGTTATTACACAGCGCACAGGCTAGGACGCAGTTATCTTTATTATATCCTTGCTTTGGAGTCTTTTGCTCGATATGCAAAGTCGCATTAAATTTACTTGATGATACCAGCTCATCATCAAATAATCGCTCTAATTCCCCCTGCGTAGTGCCACAATAATAGCATTTTTGATTTTGCGCCCTATACCAATCATAGAAATTTGCAAAGGTTTTAAAGCCGTTTTTGCGCTTTTTGGTGTATTTTTGGCGAATCATCTTTAGTATTTGATATGCTTCACTTGCCTTAAATACTAATGCTTCATCTTTACTCACACCACACTCTTGCAAGTCCTTTATCTCGGGCAAAACGCCACTTTTATCCACGCAATCTATGGCTTTTTTAATCAATTCTGTTTCACTCATTTTCTACTCCTTTTATTTTTTAATTGCTTTTGCGGACTTTGCACCAGCATTGCGTAGGACTTCTGCTACTTTGTAGTGTTTGCCGATTTTTGCGCCATCTAAAGCAGTAATTCTTCTATATATAATGCCTGTTTCTATTGTTGCCACAACATTAACATTCGCACCTTTATTGATTAGATATTGGACTACTTCTAGCTCCCCAAGCATTGAAGCAAGTATTAAAGCGGTTCCGCCACTATCTGTTTTGGCATTTATATCCGCACCTTTAGAGATAAGATATTTTACTACTTCTAAATGTCCTTCACCTGAAGCCCCAATTAAAGCAGTTCCGACGCCATTATCTCCAGCATTTATATCAGCACCTTTGCTAAACATAGATAATAAGCCTTTTTTACCCTCTACCAAAGCCTTTACTACTTCTAAATGCCCTTTCACTGAAGCCTCCATTAAAGCAGTTTTACCATTATCAGTTTTTGCATTTATATCTGCGCCTTTATTGATTAGATACTTTACTACTTCTAAATGTCCTTTATATGAAGCACTCATTAAAGCAGTCCAGTTTAAGAGAGTATCTTTAACATTCATATCTGCACCTTTATCGATTAGATATTTTACTATTTCTAAATGTCCATACGCAGAAGCCGATATTAAAGCGGTTACCCCACTATTAGTTTTGGCATTTATATCCGCACCTTTATCAATTAGCGTTTTAACTTGCTCTAAATTGCCATTTATAACCGCATCTACCAATGCGTCTGCTTTACTATCCGCCAATGCGCTTTGCAATGGCACAATCCCTAGCATAAAAGCTAATATGATTCGTTGAATCTTTTTCATTTTCTCTCCTTTGTGTTTTTACGCCCATTTTGGGGCGAATCTTTTGTTTTTTACCTTTACCGCCACGATTTTTTAACCACTTTTAACCACGCGAATCTAAAATGCGTGAAAATTATCCCTTAAGTTTGCATTTTGATTCCTTTAAAAGTGGTGTGGAAAGTGGCGAATCTAGTGAATTGTGCAAATCTGCACCAAATCGTCATTGCGAGGCGTTGCAAACGCCGAAGCAATCCAAAATGTGCGAATCGTGTGAATCCTAATCGCATAGATTCGCTTAAAGTAAGTAAATCGAGTGCGATTCGTGATTCGCTAAAATAGATTGCCACGAAAATCCTGCGTATTTTCTCGCAATGACGGCGTAGGGTGCAATGATTCGTCATTGCGAGTGCGATTTGTCGCACGAAGCAATCCAAACGAATCGTCATTGCGAGTCCTTGCGTAGCAAGGGCGAAGCAATCTAAAAAGCGTGATTTATAAGAATTACAAAGATTTCTAAATGAAAACGCGCTATTTAACGCGCAAAATACGAGAGTCGGACAATATATATAT
>JBNMJF010000200.1:0-4155 GCA_050873665.1 Helicobacteraceae bacterium | reverse complement strand
GTTTATTTCCTTATAAATATATGAGTGCAATGACGCCTGAGAACTCGCCTCATTGTAGCTATAATCGCGCTTATGCGAGAGAATCACCAAATTTTCCTCGCGCAAATCATCAAAAACCGCGTCTTTTGTGTTGATGATGAATTTCGTCTCATGTAGTTTGTGCGAGATTGAGCCTTGAAAAATATTAAAGCAATCCTTTTTAAACATTGTCCTAGAGATATTTTGCAAGTCGCGCAGGACTTTGCTATCGACATTTTTAATCATAATGCGCCTTTTAAAAAATGGAATTTTCGCGCCTTAAATCGCGCCTAGATTCGCTTTAGATTCGCCTACATTTATGTGGATTCGCTTAAGCGAATCTAAGATTTTAAGCGCGAATCGCCTTTAAAGCCTTAAAAAACGCAAAATTCTACCATAAAATCACAAATTTTATTTTAAATTTAAGACATTATAACGATTTATATCAAGCTAATTTATATTAAGTTGCTAAATAAACTTGATATGATTACGCTAAAGTTTGTTAATTTTTGGCAAAAAATTAGCACTCAAATTAAAATATTGCTATTTTTTTAAAATTTTATGTTATAATTTCGCAATTTCTTATTAAAGGATTTTGGATTTGAATAAAAAGCGCGAAAAGCTACTAGATGAGATGATAACCATTTATATCCGCGAGGGTAAGCCTCTGGGCTCGGAATCGTTGCGTTTGGAGCTAAATAGCGATGATTTTAGCATTTCCTCAGCCACGATAAGAAATTATTTTAAAGTGCTTGTGAGCGAGGGTGTGTTGTCTCAGCCACATATCAGTAGCGGACGCGTCCCCACGAACAACGCTTTGAAAAATTATTGGCGCAAAAACATTGACATTAGCACTCCGCTTGATATTGCAAACTTGGGGAAAATTAGCGAGATAAGCGAAAAATACGAGATTTTCTGCGGGATTCGCCTTTGGCAGAGTGAATTTTTAAGCGAAGTTATTAACTTTCGCGATAAATATATCATTTTGCTATTTGAAAATCACGCGAATCGCGTTACAAATCACACTCGCAAAGCAAATAATAGCAATGGGATTGAGGCGATTTTGCCACACTCATCGCATTTGTATAATTTTTTGCAAGAAATGCTGTATCAAAATATCGAAGAGATTCGCTTTATGGCGCGGAGTGTGTGCGCTAATGTGTTGTTTTATAGTTTGGAAAATGGCGCAAGGAGCTTAAATATTATGTCAAATTTTGGTTGCAAATTCTTAGAGATTAGCGATAGTGGCTTGTTTATGGAGATTTTAAATAGTCATATTTTTTATCGGCTAAAAAATGGCTTTCATTTCCTAAAAGACGGCTATTTGGGGCTAATCCAAGATATTACCCTAAATGAAAAAAATGGCAAAATGTTTGTCTTTGGCAGATTAGAGCGCGACTATGCGTCATTTTACAATGAAATCGCGTCATAAATCACTTAAAGGAGGTAAATTTGAGAGATGAAAATATAGATGATTCAATGGAGCGCGAATGTGGCGAATCTTTTGATGAATCTAGCGAATCAAGCGCAAATGATTTGGGCGAATTAGGCGAATCTATGGATTCAAGCGATTTAAGCGAATCGCCCGAATCAAATGCGGACGATTCGGTGGATTCGAGCGATTCAAATGAATCTAGCGATTCAAGCGATTCAACCACCGAATCGGACAAAATCAAAGCCTTAGAGGAAAAATATATTCGCGCTTATGCGGAGTTTGACAATGTCAAAAAACGCTTGGAGCGCGAAAAATATCAATCTTTGGAGTATGCAAATGAGCAGATTTTGAAAGATTTTCTGCCCATTTTGGATACTTTGGAATCCGCGCTTGAATCTACCAAAAATGACGATAGCGAGGCTATGGCAAAGATTCGCGAGGGCATACAGCTAACCATTGATAATTTTTTGAAGGCTTTTAGTAAGCATAGCGTTGAGCGCATTAGCACGGAAGGCGAGTTTGACCCCAATGTGCATAATGCCATTATGCAGATTAAAAGCGAGGGCAAGGCGGACGGCGAGATAGCGCAAGTTATCCAAAAAGGCTACAAATACAAAGATAGGGTGATTCGCCCATCTATGGTAGCAATCACTAAAAATTAAGGAGTAAAAAATGAGCAAAGTTTTAGGAATAGATTTAGGGACTACAAATTCAGCGATGAGCGTATTTGAAGGCGGTGAAGCAAAAATCATCGCAAACAAAGAGGGTAAAAATACCACGCCATCAATCGTGGCATTTACCGATAAGGGCGAGATTTTGGTAGGCGAATCCGCAAAGCGACAAGCCATCACAAATCCGCAAAAAACGATTTATTCAATCAAGCGCATTATGGGGCTTATGTCAAACGAGGACAAGGCAAAGGAAGCGGAAAAACGACTGCCTTATAAGATTGTCGATAGGAATGGCGCGTGTGCGATTGAGATTAGTGGCAAAATCTACACGCCACAAGAGATTAGCGCAAAGATTTTGATGAAGCTAAAAGAGGACGCAGAGGCGTATTTGGGCGAATCTATTAGCGAGGCGGTCATCACCGTCCCCGCGTATTTTAACGATTCGCAACGCAAAGCGACAAAAGAGGCTGGAACGATTGCTGGGCTAAATGTCTTGCGAATTATCAACGAGCCTACAAGCGCGGCTTTGGCGTATGGCTTGGATAAAAAAACAGCGGAAAAAATTGTCGTTTATGACTTGGGCGGCGGGACATTTGATGTAACAGTGCTTGAAACAGGCGATAATGTCGTAGAAGTCCTTGCCACAGGTGGCGATGCGTTCTTAGGTGGCGATGACTTTGATAATCGCATCATCGATTGGGTTGCAAAGGAATTCAAAGATGAAAGCGGAATCGACATTAAAGGCGATGTGATGGCATTGCAACGGCTTAAAGACGCCGCAGAAAACGCCAAAAAAGAGCTTAGTAGCGCAAGTGAAAGCGAAATAAATCTGCCATTTATCACAGCAGACGCAAGTGGTCCAAAGCACCTTGTCAAAAAGCTCTCCCGTGCGAAGTTTGAGAGCCTAATCGATGATTTAATCGAGCAGACAATCACAAAAATTGACTCGGTGATTAAGGATTCAAATCTTTCTAAGGGCGATATTAGCGAGGTTGTAATGGTAGGCGGAAGCACACGAATCCCAAAAGTGCAAGAGCGTGTGAAAGATTTTACGGGCAAAGAGCTAAATAAAAGCGTGAATCCCGATGAAGTCGTGGCGATTGGCGCGGCGATTCAAGGCGGGGTGCTAAAAGGCGATGTCAAAGATGTGCTATTGCTTGATGTAACGCCCTTGTCGCTTGGGATTGAAACACTTGGTGGCGTGATGACAAAAGTGATTGAGCGAGGCATTACGATTCCTACCAAAAAGGCGCAGGTTTTCTCTACCGCTGAGGACAATCAACCCGCCGTTTCGATTCACGTCCTGCAGGGCGAACGCGAACTTGCAAAGGATAATAAATCGCTTGGCAAATTTGATTTGACGGGAATCCCAGCAGCCCCACGCGGTGTGCCTCAAATCGAAGTTACATTTGACATTGACGCAAATGGGATTTTGACCGTTAGCGCGAAAGACAAAGCCACAGGCAAATCCCAAGAGATTAAAATCACAGGCTCAAGCGGACTAAGCGACAGCGAGATTGACAAAATGGTAAAAGACGCCGAGCTACACAAAGAGGAGGACGCCAAACGCAAGGAAGTCATAGAGGCGCGGAATACGGCGGATTCGCTTGTGTATCAAACCGAAAAAAGCCTAAGCGAAGTCAAAGAGGGCTTAAGCGATGATGATAGGGCGAATATCCAAAAGGCGATTGACGCGCTAAAAGAAACGCTCAAAAACGAAAATGCGAGTAAAGAGGAAATAGACGCCAAACTTAAAGAGCTAAATGATGTCAGCCACAAACTAGCCGAAGCAATGTATGCCAAAAAAGACGGCGAAAATAAGGGCGAATCGACTAAAAAAGATGATGATGTCATTGACGCGGAAGTAGAGTAAAATAGGCACGAATCACCCTACCCTTTGGGCTTTAAAGCCCAAAGTGATATAAAATGCTTTTAAATCATCCGTCATTTGCTTTGGTGAATCGCCGATTCGCCAAAGCAATCCAAAAAAAATAAATCCTCACACAAAAACGCGAATCTACCCCACTCCGT
>JBNMJF010000199.1:0-4163 GCA_050873665.1 Helicobacteraceae bacterium | reverse complement strand
GGCGTGGATTCGGCGAATCAAAGTGTAAATCAAAGCGCGAATCTAAGCGCAAATCGCACTGATTCAAGCACTGCGAATCTAGCAAATCTTAAAATTGATTCGACTATCAACTCTATCACCGCAATCAATGAAATGTCGATGATTTTTGGGCTATTTTTGCTTACAGCGGGGAATTTCCTTGGTGGCATTTGGGCGAATGAAAGCTGGGGGCGATATTGGGGCTGGGACCCAAAAGAGACTTGGGCGTTAGTTTCTATCGGCGTTTATGCGATTATTTTGCACCTGCGATTTATCTTTAAGCGCAATTTGCAATATATTTTTGCAACGGCTAGTGTGCTTGGATTTTTTAGCGTTTTGATGACTTATTTTGGCGTGAATTACTACCTTTCAGGGCTTCATTCTTATGCGGCGGGAGACCCATTGCCTATTCCAAAATTTTTGTATTTTATGGTGGCATTTTTGGTAATTTTGATTATAATTGCATTTTCAAAACGCAAAATGGAAGCGACAAAATTATAACTTTTTTGGAGGAATCGCAATGATAAAAAAAGTGCTTTTGTGGATTGGTGGCATTGTTTTGGTGCTACTTGTGGCGGTTTTCGTGCTTTTATTTACGCAATTTGGCAATGATATTTTAAAGCCACAGATTCAAGTGCAAATCGATAAATACTCCCCTGTTAGCGCGAAATTAGAGACTTTTAAACTACGCTTTGGTAGCTTTGAGATTGAGCTAAACGCGCTTGAGACTATCAATGTCTCTGCAAATGGCACTTACTCGCTTTTTAGCTTTAGTATTGAGGGCGTGTTAAATATTTTAATCAAAAATCCTTCGCAGATTCAAGGGCTAAACTCCGTGCATTTAAATGAAAACTTTTTGATTGAAAATGTGATTCGCGGGAAATTCAATGATTTTATCATCTACACAAAGTCCAATATCGCCGATGGTAGCATTGATATTGAGACGCAGATAGAAAATTACTCCGTGCCTACGAAAGTGGTGGCAAATATTAGCAATCTACGCATCGAATCGCTATTGAATCTAGTCGGGCAAAAGGCTTACGCGCTACGGGCATTTTAAATATTAAAGCAAATGTTTTTGGCGATACGAATCTTAACTTCACGGGCAACGCAAACGCGGAGATTTTAAAAGGCAAAATGAGCGAATCGCTTATTAGAAAGGACTTTAAGGTTACAATTCCTCGCACTACGGATTTTAGCGCGAATCACACAATGTCATTTGATGGCAAGGAAGTTAAGCATAAATTTAACTTTCTCTCACAAATTGGCAATATCACTTCAAGCGGAAACACGCTCATTGAGGGGCTTAAGACAAATTCAAATTATGATATAAATATCAGCGATTTGTCGCCATTTAGCCCTGTGGCAGGAATGCCTTTGCGCGGGAGTTTTCGCACAAATGGCAAGATTCAAGGCAATAGCGAGTGGCTAAATATTGATGGCAAAAGCGACTTTGCGTCTGGCAATACGGCGTATTCGGTTTCCTTGCAAGGCTACACTAAGCCAAAAGACGCGCTTGTAACGATTCGCGGATTAAAAATCGATGAGGTTTTGCATACGCTTTATAAGCCCATTTACGCAAGGGCGACAATGGACGCCAAAATCGACTTAAAACAGCTATCAAACGATATTTCAGGCACTTATAGTCATAGCATTCGTGGCGATGCGCTAAAAACCACGCTAAAAAAAGAGTTTGATTTAAATCCGCCCACAGATATTGCCTTTAATCACAGCGCAAATGTGGCTTTAAGCAATGGCAGTGGCGATTTAAATGCCAATATCATCAGCGATATTGCGGAATTTAGCATTGATAAGGCAAAAGTCAATGTCAAAAATTTCAGCATTAACGCGCCTTATAAGCTCATAGTTAGCGATTTGAAAAATTTGGCGTTTCTCACTTCGCGCCAATTAAAGGGCAATCTAGCCGTGAATGGCAACGCAAAATACGCGGATAATAAGGTTGTCGCGGATTTGAATAGCAATATCTTTGGTGGCAAACTCACAGCCGCGCTAGATAGGAATATCGCAGACATTAAGCTAATCGATATCAAAGCCGCCCAAGTGCTTGATATGCTAAACTATCAGCAGTTTTTTGATAGCAATGTCAATGGTAAGATTCGCTATGATATTTTCACAAGTAAGGGCGATTTGGAGTTTTTGGCTAGTGGTGGGCATTTCACGCAAAATAAGCTAATGGATTTGCTAAAGGCAACGCTAAATTTTGACGCCACAAAGGAAATCTATGAAAGCATAAAAATTGATGGTAAAATCAACAAAAAAGCCGTCCAAGCGAACCTAAGCGCAAACTCTAAAAATACCGCGATTACTAGCAAAAGCGCGAAGTTAGACTTTGATAAAGACGCAATTAACGCGTATCTAAACATTAAAGTCAATAAAGATGAGTTAGGATTCCCCATAAGCGGGAAAATGAGTAGCCCGACTATTAGCGTGGATATGAAAAAAGCCACTACGACAATCCTAAATCGCGTGGTGGGCGAAGATAAAGTCGAATCGCTAAAAGATAAGGCAAAGGATTCTATAAGCAAGGCTTTGGGCGGTGGAAGTCAATCAGGCGATTCGGGCGATTCGAGTGGCAATAACGCCAAAGAAAAAATCGAGCAAAAGATTGGGGATTCGCTAAAAAATCTCTTTAAAAAATAATTGCGCGATGATTCATAAGTCCGTATTGTTAGAGGAAGTCGCGGATTTTTTCAAAGGCGCGGAGGGCGTTTTTATCGATGCGACTTTGGGGTTAGGCGGACATAGTGAGCGTTTGTTAGATGAAAATCCGCGCATTAGTGTGATTGGAATCGACAAAGATAAAATTTCGTTAGAGTTTGCAAAAAATCGCTTGAATCGATTCGGTGCGCGATTTAGGGCAGTGCAGGGCGGTTTTGATGAAAAAGTGGGCGAAGTTTTGGAGTCTTTTAATGGCGCGGATTTTGAAAAGTCGCCAAAACATTTGGCGAA
The DNA here is from genome assembly GCA_050873665.1 of Helicobacteraceae bacterium. GTDB lineage: Bacteria > Campylobacterota > Campylobacteria > Campylobacterales > Helicobacteraceae > NHYM01. Next base: position 1,175 of record JBNMJF010000199.1, on the reverse strand, counting down.
TCTAAATAATCCACAAAAAATCTGCGGAATCCTAGCTGATTTAGGCATTTCATCGCCACAAGTGGATAATTTGGAGCGTGGTTTTAGCTTTGAATCGCACACTTTGGATATGCGTATGGATTTGGATTCGCCACTCACAGCAAAATCTGTCATCAACGGCTATCCAAAAGATGAGCTAAATCGCATTTTTAGGGATTTTGGCGAGATTCATAACTATCAAAAAATTACCAATCTTATCCTAGAGGCGCGGAAAAATCGCAAAATTGAGAGCGCAAAAGAGCTATGCGCGATTTTAGAATCGCACTCCAAAGCAAGAGGCGGAATCCACCCTGCCACGCTTGTATTTCAAGCGATTCGCATTGAGGTAAATGACGAGTTAGGCGCGTTACGCAGATTTTTAGATAAAATCGCAAATATAAAGGGCGCAAAAATTGCTATAATTTCATTTCATTCACTAGAAGATAGGATTGTAAAAGAGGCGTTTAAAGCGTGGAGCGCGGGTTGTATCTGCGATAAAGATGCGATGAAATGCGAATGCGGTGGGAAAAACCAAAGAGGCGAAATTCTCACAAAAAAGCCCATAATCCCAAGTGCTAGTGAGATTTCACGCAACAAACGCGCACGAAGCGCAAAAATGAGGTGTTTTAAATTCTATGGATAAAAAAGATGAGTTAGGCAAGGGTTATAGCTTAGATGATTTTGGGCTGTCGTTTGATGATAAAAATGCGTCCATTTCATCGGATTCGGCGGATAAAATCAATGCACTAGATTTAGAAAAGTTACGCGAATCGCATTTGCAGACGGATTTGCCACGCGAATCTACTGCTAATAATAGCGATTTGGCGGATTCGCACGACTATGCGCCACAATTTCAGGGATTTGATTTTAGCGAGGCGGCTTATGAGGAGCATAGCGCAGATTCGGACATAAGCATAGAGACAAATGCGAATCCTAGCATTTTTAGCGCAAATGAAAAAGACGCCATTGTGCAGCCACTAGATAAGCGACTAAGTAAGCAAAGCGAAATCGGTGCGTTGTTTGTGGCTTATGCGATTTTGTTTTTGGTGCTACTTTTATTTATGCCACAGGTTTATTTGGCAAATAATATTTATTATGCGAGTAAAAATATCAATTATTTGAAATCTCAGCGTGAGGCATTGCGCGATGAAAACGGC
>JBNMJF010000198.1:0-4185 GCA_050873665.1 Helicobacteraceae bacterium | reverse complement strand
TTAATGGGCTATATCGCCGACCCACGCGAATAAAATCTAAAAGGACAAACAATGACAATCGATGATAAATTACTAGCGAAGTTAGAAAACTTAAGCGCGTTAAAAGTGCCAGAGGCAAAAAAAGAGGAAATCAAAGGGCAAATTAGCGAGATTTTAAACTTTGTGGAAAATTTAAATGCGGTGGATTTAGGAGCGCAAATCCCGCCAAAAAGCGCAAAAACGCCTATGCGAGATGATATTCCACGAAAAAGCGAAGTTATCGAATCTATCCTAAAAAACGCCCCCAAAGCGGAGGATAGATTTTTCATCGTGCCCAAAATCATAGAATGAAGTTTATTGAGTAGTTTTAGATTGCGATTTATGCGTGATTGTCGCATATAAAAGGGCGGATTATGGAAGTCAAAATCGAGGATTCGTGGAAGGCGCATTTGCAGTGCGAATTTGAAAAGCCCTATTTTGCGGAGATTCGCGCGAAGTATTATGACGCGATTCACAAAAGCACCATTTTGCCACCGCCCAAATTGCTTTTTAATGCCTTTAATCTCGTGCCGTTTTCGCGTGTAAAGGCGGTGATTTTGGGGCAAGACCCATATCATAATGTGGAACGCGGGATTCCCCAAGCTATGGGACTATCTTTTAGTGTTCCAAAGGGCATTACACCACCACCATCACTAAAAAATATTTTTAAAGAAATACAGCGTGATTTAGGGCTAAATCCACCACAACACGGCGATTTAAGCGCGTGGGCGAGTGAGGGCGTATTGCTACTAAATGCGCTTTTAAGCGTGGAGCTAAATAAGCCACTCTCACACAAAGGCTTTGGGTGGGAGATTTTCACTGATAGGGTGATAGAGATTTTAAGCCGTAAGCGCGAAAAACTCGTATTTATGCTGTGGGGCAACTATGCACGAAGCAAAAGGGGGCTAATTGACACGCGCAAACATTTTATCCTAGAAGCACCGCACCCATCGCCTTTGGCGCGTGGATTCGTGGGGTGCGGACATTTTAGCAAATGCAATGAAATTTTGCGAAATAACGGAATTGCACCCATAAATTGGGCATTGTAAGCACATTTTAGTTAGCGCAAAAAGGGCAAAAAGAGTTTTGAAAAAAATAAAACAAATTAAGGCGCAAATTAACAAAGGATTTATGCGAATCTACGCTAGATTCGCGTCTTTTTTTGCAGCAAGATTCACGCGATTCACGCCGTTTTTTGCCAAAATATCCATAAGATTTAAGCGAATCTACGCTAGATTCGCCCACATTTTCCACAAAATGCGCCCACGATTCGCCCAAATCCAAAATAGATTCACGCAACTTACGATTTTCGCCAAAACAATCGCCACACATTTTCGCCCCAAAAATCACCCTTTTAGATTCGCGCTCCTTTGCGCCACTTTGCTTATTTTCACATATAGCGCGATTTTATTTTTTAGCTTTAATCCGCAGGGCGACCCCTTTAATGCGCGGTATTCAAAGGCGACTTTTGATAGAAAAGGCGAGATTTTGAGCGTGTTTTTAAGCGCGGATTCGCAGTGGCATATCAAAGCAACTGAGCCACTTGGCGAGAAACTCACCCGCGCGATTATTGCGTATGAGGATAGGCATTTTTATTCGCACTTTGGCGTTGATTTGGGTGCGGTGGCGCGGAGCTTTTGGCATAATCTAAATAGCGATAGGCGCAGTGGCGCAAGCACTATCACAATGCAGACGATTAAGCTACTGCGTGGCGATTCGCGGACATATTTTAATAAATTTCGTGAGATTATTTTCGCCCTTAGGCTTGAGTGGCTGAAAAGCAAAGATGAGATTTTGCTACTTTATGCCAATAATGCCCCTTATGGCGGGAATATCGTGGGTGTGAAAACGGCTGCGCTTTATTATTTCGGCAAGTCGCCACAAAATCTTTCGTGGGGACAGGCGGCACTTTTGGCTGTGCTGCCCAATGCGCCGGGCTTTATGCACTTGCAACGCAATACGGCGCGACTTTTGCAAAAGCGCGACAATTTGCTAAAAAAGCTAAACGCACAGGGCGTCATCGATGATGATAATCTCAAACTTGCGCTAAGCGAGGGACTACCAAGTATTAAACGCGAAAAAAATATCGCGCCACATTTATCTTTGCGCCTTGCGAATGCGAATATGAACGCGAATCAAGGGGCGAATCTTAATGCGAATCGCGATTTTGGCGCGAATCAAAGGGCGAATCCAAATGCAAATCCGCAAAATGCGCTAGATTCCACGCCCAATATTTACACTACAATCGATAAAACGCTTCAATTACGGCTTGAATCTGCGCTTAAAAACTATCATCAAAGGCTTAAAAATTTAGGCATTCAAAATGTCGCCGCAATCATCGTAGATACGCCCAGCAGGGAGGTTTTGGCTTATGGCGGTTCGCAGGATTTTTTTGATATTGAGGGCTTTGGGCAAATCGATGGCATTACTGCAAAGCGCAGTGTCGGCTCGGTGCTAAAGCCCCTGCTATACGCGTTTGCAATCGATAATGGGCTGATTGTCCCTGACTCTAAACTCATTGACGCGCCCACGCCATGGGCGAATTTCAAGCCACAAAATGCGAGTAAAAAATTCTACGGCTTTATTCCCGCGCAAACTGCGCTCATTCGCTCCCTAAATGTGCCATTTGTCGCGCTACTGCAGGATTATGGCTATGAACGATTTTTTTACGATTTGCAAAATATTTTGGGCTTTAGTGGCAATAATTTCGAGCAGTATGGGCTGTCTTTGATTTTAGGCACGAAAGAGTTTAGCGTGGAGGATATTGCAAAGATTTATGCAGGGCTAGGAAACTACGGCGAATTTAGCGATTTACGATATTTAAGTGATTCTAGTGGCAATTTGTCTTTAGAATTGCATTCCATAGATTCGCACGAAGCAATCCAAAAAAATAATGTGGATTGCCACGATTCCACGCAATGCGTGAAATCTCGCAATGACAGCGTGAGCGATTCATACAAATCGCCAAAAATTTATAAACAGCAATTCATCTCCAAAGGCGCAAGTTTTTTGACACTTGATGCACTGCGCCGTTTGGATAGGTTTGGCATTGAAAATTACTACAAAAATCAAAAGATTTTTTCGTGGAAAAGTGGCACGAGCTACGGGCGCAAGGACGCTTGGGCGGCTGGGACTTCGCCACGCTACACGATTGTCGTGTGGGCTGGGAACTTCGATGGGAGCGCAAATCCAAACCTTTTTGGCGTGAATATCGCTGGGGATTTGCTCTTTAATATTTTGGGCGAGTTAGGCGACTTGGGCGGGGCGTTTGCAGAGCCACAGGACGAACTAAAGCGCATAAAAATCGATGAAATCACGGGCTATGCGTGGGATTCAAACTATGTGGGACTAAAATCGCGTGAAGTTTTATATCCTAAAAATGCCAAGCCACTGCGAAAATCGCCGTTTTTGAAAAATGTATTTGTGGATAGCAATGGCGATGAGGCGAATTCGCAAAGTGGGGATTTTATCGGTGCGAAGGCGATTACAAAGCTAAATCTGCCGATAAATCTGCTTGATTTTTATAGAGAGCAAAAAATGGATTTTACGCTAAATGAGGCGCAAAATATGCGCGAGGCAAATCACAAAAGCGCGAATCTTACAAATGCGAATCGCGCCACAAAAAGCCCAAATAAGCGCAATCTAAAGATTCTCTACCCTAAAAATGGCATTAAAATCACGCTCACTAAGGATTTTGAGGGCGAAAATGCGCTTTTGGCGCGAATCGCAAATCTAAATAATAGCGAAGTGTTTTGGTATTTGGATAGGGAGTTTATCGGCGTGGGAGCGCAAAAAGTCCGTCCGCTTGGCGTGGAATCGGGTAATCATACGCTAACAATCATAAATGTGGAGGGAGAGAGCGATAGCGTGGATTTTATCATTGAATAGCGTGTTTGTCTTTTTGCGATAAATCAGGGAGACTTGCCACTCGCTTCGTCAATAGACGATTAGTCTTATTTCCTTGCTCGTGGCTACGCAACCCCGATTTCTCATAAAAAATACTTCCACGCCAAATTTTGCTTAAATAAAAATGCTTATGAGTTAAAACTTGTAAGATTTAAAAAAGTGCAGTGAATCCTACACCTGAAACGCTCAATGAAGAAGCTGACCTAATTTATGGGATAGGAAAACAAAAAGATAGGTTAATTACCATTCTAAAAGTTGAAT